>PHEC01000020.1 GCA_002841115.1 Alphaproteobacteria bacterium HGW-Alphaproteobacteria-6
TCGCGTTCATTCGCATTCACGCGACCCACTCTAACCTTCTGATTTCGCATGTCCGAATAGCGCAAAACCGGTTCCCACTTTTGCGCGACATGCTCTAGCGGTCCGCCGGCGCCGTCGGCGCGGCGATCCGTTGGCGCCATCCACCGGGGGCCGATGGCAGCCTGGCCCGTGCTGCCCCCGTCCCGGCGTCAGGCGCCGACGGCGATGCGCCGGGCCTCGGTGCCGGGCGCAGGCTCGCGCAGGACATAGCCGCGGCCCCAGACGGTCTCGATGTAATTCTCGCCGCCGGTCGCCTCGGAAAGCTTTTTCCTGAGCTTGCAGATGAAGACATCGATGATCTTCAACTCGGGCTCGTCCATGCCGCCGTAAAGATGGTTGAGGAACATCTCCTTGGTCAGGGTCGTGCCCTTGCGCAAGGACAGCAGTTCCAGCATCTGGTATTCCTTGCCGGTCAGATGCACCGCCTGGCCTTCGACCTCGACCGTCTTGGCGTCGAGATTGACGTCGATCCGGCCGGTATGGATCACCGATTGCGCATGGCCCTTGGAGCGGCGGATGATCGCATGGATCCGCGCCACCAGTTCCTCGCGGTGGAAGGGCTTGGTCATGTAGTCATCGGCACCGAAGCCGAAGCCGCGGATCTTGCTTTCGGTGTCGTCCGACCCGGTGAGGATCAGCACCGGGGTTTCCACCTTGGCCAGGCGCAGCTGGCGCAGCACCTCATGCCCGTTCATGTCCGGCAGGTTGAGGTCGAGCAGGATCAGGTCGTAGTCGTAAAGCTTGGCCAGATCGATGCCCTCTTCGCCGAGGTCGGTGCAGTAGACATTGAGGTTGGCATGGGTCAGCATCAATTCGATGCTGCGCGACGTGGTCGGGTCGTCCTCAACCAGCAGGATTCTCATCAGGCGCACTCCGCATTAAGCCCTCGGTCACCACCAAGACTGGCCGACAATGGTTAACTGCAAGTTACCGTGGCATCGCCCTCCGAAAAATCAACCTAAAGTTGCCGATACTTCTGAATGGCCGTGACCTTCAGGGCCTTTTCCCCATGCCTCTCGACCGCCTCGCGCCAGGTCGCGAATTCCTCCTCGGAAAGCTGATAGCGCTCCAGCGCTTCTTTCAGCGGCATGAGGCCATAGGCGACCGCCCTGACCACCCGGGCCTTGCGGCTGGCGACCCAGCGCCGGGTCTCGGCCGGCGGCAGATCCGCCCGCGTCATCACCGTGCCATCGGGCAAGGTGATCGCCCTCGGCCCGTCGATCTTCTTCAAGAACATCCGTCACACCCCTTGTTTCCCCGCCCAAGACCCTGCCGGCCCAGCCTTAACGGCGGGTGAAACGCCGCCTTGCGAGTATCTAGGATTTTCCTATATTCCTGTGGAAATTTCGGAGAGCCCATGGCCCTTGATCACCCGACCCGGCTGAATTCCCTCGGCCTGCCGAAACCGGCGGCCGAAACCCGCGTGGTCGTCGCCATGTCGGGCGGCGTCGACAGTTCGGTGGTCGCGGCGATGCTGAAGGACGAGGGCTATGACGTGGTCGGCGTCACCTTGCAGCTTTACGACCATGGCGCGGCGCTGGCGAAAAAGGGCGCCTGCTGTGCGGGCCGCGACATCCATGACGCCCGCCGCGTCGCCGAGACGATGGGTTTTCCGCATTACGTCCTCGACTACGAATCGATGTTCCGCGAGGCGGTGATCGACGAGTTCGCCGATGCCTATCTGGCCGGCGCCACCCCGGTTCCCTGCATCCGCTGCAACGAGCGGGTGAAGTTCCGCGACCTGCTGGCGACGGCCAAGGACCTTGACGCCGACTGCATGGCGACCGGGCATTATATCCGCCGCGCGCAAGGCCCGGGCGGGTCGGAACTGCACCGCGCCGCCGATCCGGCCCGCGACCAGAGCTATTTTCTGTTCTCGACCACCCGCGAACAGCTTGACTACCTGCGCTTTCCGCTGGGCGGGCTGGCGTCCAAGGCCGAGACCCGGGCGCTGGCGGCGAAATACGGGTTGCCGGTGGCCGACAAGCCCGACAGCCAGGACATCTGCTTCGTGCCTAACGGCAATTATGCCGCGGTGATCGAGAAGCTGCGCCCGGGTGCCGCCGATCCCGGCGAGATCGTCGATCTGGCCGGCACCGTCATCGGCCACCACCGCGGGGTGATCCATTACACCATCGGCCAGCGCCGCGGCCTTGGCGTCGGCGGCCAGGCCGATCCGCTTTACGTCATCCGCCTTGATCCGGCGACCCGGCGGGTGACGGTCGGCCCGAAGGCAGCACTCTCGACCCGGACCATCCCCTTGCGCGAGATCAACTGGCTGGGCGATGCGCCCTTCGCCTCGGCCGCCGAATGGCCGGTGCTGGTGCGGGTCCGCTCGACCCGGCCGCCGCGCCCGGCGCTGATCCGGCCCTTGTCGGCGACCGAGGCCGTGGTGACGCTTCTCGATCCCGAGGAAGGGGTCAGCCCGGGCCAGGCCTGCGTCTTTTACGCCGAGACCGGCAGCCGGGTGCTGGGCGGCGGCTGGATCTGGCGGGGTTAGGCCGGAGCGCTGCCGTTAAGGCTGCTGAATAAGGACTTCGCGCAGTGTCTGGCGGGGTCACTGTTCCTGCCCCGCCATCCGATCCCGGCACCGAGGGACGCGCCCGACCCTGGGGGGGCGCCTTGCCACGCCGGCGTTGCGGTGCTTTATGGTGGCCAGACCACTCCAACCGTCGAGCAATCTGCGACAGTGCAAGGCGCCCTCCCGCCGGGAGGGTCGGGCGCGGCCCGGGCTGCTCGCCCGGGCCCGGGCTTGTGGGAGGCGTGGCGAGGAACGGTTATCCGATCTCGCGGTTGAAAACGGCTGGATGCGTGACTTTTTCAGCAGCCTGTTAAGTTTGTGGCAAGACCGGACGGATAGTGCGGACAATGTTATAAAACGCACGAAGTCGTGCATCGTAGTTGAGGCGGAAAAACCCTATTATAGATGCACGACCACAAGGAGAGAACCATGACCCATTCAGTCAACCGCCGCGGAATGCTCAAGGGATCGGCCATGGCTCTCGCCGCCGCGCCGTTCGCCGGTTCGGTCAAGGCCGCGGTCCCCGCCGGCCAGGACGGCTTTCAATACGAGATCACCAGGACCGAGGAGGAGTGGCGCACTCAGCTGGGCGAGTATGACTTCAACATCCTGCGCATGGGGGCGACCGAGGATCAGGGGGCAAGCCCCCTGTGGGACGACTACCGCGAGGGCAGCTATACCTGCAAGGGCTGCGATCTGCCGGTCTATACCGGCAACTGGCGGGTCGAGACCAAGAAGAAATGGCTGTTCTTCCGCCAGTCGGAACCGAATTCGCTGCTGATGAACATCGACTGGCCGGCCTCGGCCAACAAGAACCCGGCCTTCGCGATCTTCACCTCGATCGAGGTCCATTGCCGGCGCTGCGCCAGCCACATGGGCCACATCCTGCTGATCGAGGAGCAGGTTCTGCACTGCATCAACGGCGCCAGCCTGAACTTCACCCCCGAAGCGGCCTGACCGCCCGCCGGCCCCGTCCCGGGGCCGGATTTGGGAACGGACAAGGGGGCCGGATCGTCCCCGCCGGTTCGGACCCTTGCCGGGCACGACAGGATGCCGCCGGGCGCGGCGGATCGCCCGGGCTTCACCCCGCCGCGGCGCCGATCCGCGTCAGGACCGATCGCGCGGCACGAAGGCCCGGATCCTCGCCCCCCTCGCCCAGCGCAATCATGGTTTTCTCCATCGCGGCAAGCTGGGCGGCGCGCGCCTCGTCGCTGTCCATCACCTCGATCAGGCAGCGCGCGATCGGGCCGGGCCGGCATTGCGGCCCCAGAAGCTCCGGCACCGCCCGCGTCCCCGAGACGATATTGACCAGCGTCACCGTATCGATCAGCGCCGCGCGGCGCAGGATCTGCCAGGTCAGCCAGTTGAAGTCATGCGCGATCACCATCGGCACCCGCGCCGCCGCCAGCTCCAGGCTGACGGTGCCCGAGGCCGCCAGCGCGAGGTCGGCCGCGGCGAAGGCGGCGGCGCGGTCGCCCGGCGTCTCGACCACCAGGGGCGCCACCCGCCAGCGCGCGGTCATCGCTCGCACCAGCCCGGCGACCGGCGCCAGCGTCGGCAAGACCACCCTGAGCCCCGGCTCGCGGTCGCGCAGCCGGGTCAGCGCCTCGTCGAAGCGCGGCGCAAGGCGCATGACCTCGCCGCGCCGCGATCCGGGCAGGCACAGGACAACCGGCTGATCCGGGCCGATCATCTGGGTCTCGCGGAAGGCCGCCGCCGCGGCGGCATCGGCACGCGGCGCCGCGACCACCGGATGGCCGACGAAATCCGAGCTCATGCCGGCGGCCTGCATCAGGGGCGGCTCGAACGGCAGGAGCGCCAGCACATGATCGATGAAGGGCGCCATCTTCGCCGCCCGCCCGGGACGCCAGGCCCAGACCGTCGGCGCGACATAATGGATGGTGCGCAGCCCGGGGTTGGCGGCACGCGCAGCGCGGGCGACCCGCAGGGTGAAGTCGGGGCTGTCGATGGTGATCAGCGCATCGGGGGCTGTCGCCGCAACCGCCGCGATCGTCTGGTCAAGCCGGCGCTTCAGGGCGCGGTAGCGCGGCAGGATCTCGACCAGGCCCATCACCGACAGATCGTCCATCGGGAAAAGCCCGGCCAGCCCCTCGGCCGCCATCAGCGGCCCGCCGACGCCTTCGAAGCTGACCCCCGGCGCCAGCGCCTTCAGCCCCGCCATCAGCGCTGCCCCCAGCGCATCGCCCGAGGCCTCGCCGGCGATGAGGAAAAGCTTCATGGCGCCCGCGACCAGAGGAAAAGCCCAAGGGCGGCGGCCTCGGCCACCATCGCGGCGCGGTCGGCGAGGATCACGCCGCCAGCCTCCCAGGCGATGCCGGCAAGCCCGGCGGCGTGGGCGGCGCGCAGGCTCGCGGTGCCCAGCATCGGCAGGTCGGCGCGGCGGTCCTGACCGGGCTTCGGCGCCTTGTAAAGCACCCCGCGCCCGCCGCCGGGATCGGGGCGCAAGGCCCCCCCCTGCCCGGCGACGAAACCCAGCATCGCATCGGTGCCCGGCAGCGTCTCGACCGCCAGGCACAGCCCCTGCGCCACCACCGCCCCCTGGCCGATGTCGAGCCCGCCAAGGGCGGCGACGATCGCCGCGGCGCGGGCCACATCCGCCTCGTCGGCGGCCGAGGGCCGGCCGGCAAGCACCCCCGGCCCCGGCACCAGGTCTGGCGCCAGCGCATCGGCGCCGAGAACCTCGAACCCCGCCTCCTCGAAGATCGCGATCGCCGCGCCCAGCGCGCCGTCATCGCCCGAACGCAGGGCTGCAAGGATCTGCGGCACCAGCGTCGCGGTGCGCGGATCAAAGAGTTCCGCCTCGATCCGCGGCCGGCGGATCGCCCCGGCAAAGACCACGCGGCCGACACCGAGGCCGGCGAGATGATCGAGAAACGGCACCAGCCGCTCCAGCCGGAAGCGCAGCGGGTCATGGCCGGGCACCGCGGCGGCGAAGCCCTCCATCTCGGCCAGCACGAAATCCTCGCCGCTGCGCGTCAGGGCCGCGGCCAGCAGCCCCGGCAGGGGCCCGGTGCCGGCGATGATCGCGGTCCGGCTCATCGCGGGGTCAGGAAGGATCGCCCGGTCGGGCCGAGGATGAAGTCGAGGACGGCGCGGACCTCGTCGGGCTGATCGCCCCCGGCGGTGGCCCCGGCGGCGGCCTCGGCCGCCTCGCGGAAATTGCCCTGCCCGAGCGCCGCGTAGAGATCGCGCAGCGCGGTGATCGTCGCCCGCGCCACCCCGCGCCGCTTCAGCCCGACCAGGTTCAGCCCGTCAAGCCGGCCGCGCGGCCCCTGCACCAGCCCGTGCGGGATGACATCCGCCGTCACCATCGTCACCGCGCCGATGATCGCCCCGGCGCCGATGCGGACGAACTGATGCACTCCCGACAGCCCGCCGATGATCACGTCGGACCCGAGCACGCAATGCCCTGCGATGGCGACGCCATTGGCCAGGATCACCCGGTCGCCGACCCGGCAGTCATGCGCGACATGGGCGCCGGCCATGAAAAGCCCGTCATCGCCGATCCGCGTCACCCCGCCGCCGCCCTCGGTGCCGGTGTTCATCGTCACATGCTCGCGGATCCGGTTGCGCGCGCCGATCACCAGCCGGCTCGGCTCGCCGCGGTATTTCAGGTCCTGCGGCACCTCGCCAAGCGTCGCGAAGGGAAAGACCACGGTGGCGGCGCCGACCTCGGTCAGCCCGGTGATCACCGCATGGCTTTTCACCTCGACACCCTCGCCCAGCACCACCCCGGCGCCGATCACGCTGAAGGGGCCGATCCGGCAATCGGGGCCGATCACCGCGCCCGGCTCGACCACCGCCGAGGGGTGGATCCGCGCGCTGTCGGCGATGGCCACCCGGGTCAGTCCCGGATCTCGAGCATCGCGGTGACATCGGCCTCGCAGGCCAGCTGCCCCTCGACCTTCGCCGCGCCGTGGAACTTCCACACCTTGCCGCCGCCGCGCATCACCGTCATGTGCAGTTCAAGCACATCGCCCGGCACCACCTTGCGGCGGAACTTGCAGGCGTCGATCGACATGAAATAGACCATCAGGTCGCGCCCCACCACATCGAGCGAGATGCCGACCAGGATCGCCGCGGTCTGCGCCATCGCCTCGATGATGGTGACGCCGGGCATGATCGGCACTTCCGGGAAATGGCCCTGGAAATGCGGCTCGTTCACGGTGACGTTCTTGATCCCGACGCAGCCCTTGTGCGGCACGATATCGCGCACCTTGTCGATCAGCAGGAACGGGTAGCGATGCGGAATGATCCGCTTGATCAGCTGGATATCGGCCTCGGTGCAGGCTGCGGCGGCGGGGCTGTCGGTCATCGGGGCTCCTTCCCTCGGCAGGCGCGCTGCCCGCGCCGTTGCGGTCTTGCTAGCAACTCGCCCCCGGGCTGGCAAGCATGGCGGGCTGGCTTGGCGGTCGGGCATGGCGGGCCGGGCATGGCGGTCGGGGGTGGGGCCGGCTGGCCGGCGGTGGTGGTGCGGACGACGGGACTTGAACCCGTACTCTCATCGAGAAGCAGATTTTCATGCCACTTCGGCTTTCGCCGCCGCCTTGCGGCGTTCGTGGTCTGGACTGTCCCTTCGCCATGGCCCGAAGGCTTTAGGCGCCGCCCGTCCAGTCTCTACACCTTCCCCGCGAAGGGGCTTGGCTCGGGATTGGCCTGGGGCGCCAGCGCGCATGGCGCCTGCCCGTTAGCGTTCCCCGACTTTGAGCGGTTCTACTCCGCGGATTTCCCCGCGGGCACTCCAATTGCAAAAGTCTGCCGCGTCTACCGATTTCGCCACGTCCGCAGTCTGGTCGCCGGTTCTGTCCCTCGCTCGCTCGCCCGCTCGCCCGCATGGCCGCCGAATCGGCCCGGATGTCCGGTCCGGCGACAGGCCGTATCGCTGAATACCCGACGCGGCCGGCGCTGCGAACCGTTTTCGTCGGGGCCGGGGTCAGGCGCCGGCCGCCGCGGTTTCCTTGACCGCCTCCATCGCGACAAAGGTCGAGGTCGCCGCGACATGCGGCAGCGCCGAGATCCGCTCGCCCAGCACCCGGCGGTAATCGGCGATATTGCCGGTCCTGACCTTCATCAGATAGTCGAAGCCGGCCGCCATCATGTGGCATTCCTCGATCTCGGGAACCGCCAGCACCGCGCGGTTGAAGGCCTGGAGTGCGGCCTCGCGGGTGTCCGAAAGCCGGACCTCGACATAGGCGACATGGGCCAGCCCCATGCGGATCGGGTTCAGCACCGCGCGGTAGCCGGTGATCACGCCAGCCTCTTCCAACCGCCGGACCCGCGCCTGCACCGGTGTCTTGGTCAGCCCGACCCGGCGCGCAAGCTCGGTCACCGGCATCCGCCCGTCTGCCGACAGGGCGCGCAGAATCGCGGTGTCGTAGCGGTCAAGCGGCAGCAGGTCATTCGGCATCCAGATACCCTCAAGAATGGTTCATTCGCCTACACTATCCATGTATTCAGGCAAATCGACTTGCAATCAAGCTGTATCATGGGCGCATCCTTCTGGAGATTCCCGATGCAAGACCCCTGGACCGCCATTGATACCGGCACGCTTGCCCCCGAGGCGCCGCTTGTGTCGCGCCTGATCGCCGAGGCGGGCCTTGCGCCCGGGGCCCGCGCCCGCATTGCCGCCGAGGGCGCGGCGCTGGTCCGTCAGATCCGCGCCGATGTGCGGCCCGGTCTGATGGAGGTCTTCCTCGCCGAATACGGGCTGTCGACCGAGGAGGGGATCGCGCTGATGTGCCTCGCCGAGGCGCTGCTCAGGGTGCCCGACGCCGAGACGATGGACCGGCTGATCGAGGACAAGATCGCGCCCTCGGACTGGGGCCGCCACCTCGGCCATTCCGCATCGAGCCTGGTCAATGCCTCGACCTGGGCCCTGATGCTGACCGGCAAGGTGCTTGAGGACCGCGAGCCGGGCATCGTCGGCCATCTGCGCGGCGCGATGAAACGGCTGGGAGAGCCGGTGATCCGCCGCGCCGTGCGTCAGGCAATGAAGGAGATGGGCCGCCAGTTCGTCCTCGGCGAGACGATCAGCGCCGCGATGGAACGCGCCGCCAGGATGGAGGCCGCGGGCTACAGCTATTCCTACGACATGCTCGGCGAGGCGGCGAAGACCGCCGAGGATGCCGCGGGCTACGCGCAGGCCTACGCCAAGGCGATCGCCGCCATCGCCACCGCGGCGAAAGGCGGTGACATCCGCGCCAACCCCGGCATCTCGGTCAAGCTGTCGGCGCTGCATCCGCGCTACGAGGTGGCGCAGGAGACGCGCGTCATGGCCGAGCTGGTGCCGGTGGTGCGCGACCTTGCGCGGGCCGCGGCGCAGGGCCGAATGGGCTTCAACATCGACGCGGAAGAGGCTGACAGGCTTGTGCTTTCCCTGAAGGTGATCGAGGCGGTCCTGGCCGATCCCGACCTTGCCGGCTGGGACGGGTTCGGCATCGTCGTGCAGGCCTACGGGCGGCGCGCCGGGGCGGTGATCGACTGGCTGCATGCGCTGGCCACAAGGCTCGACCGCAAGATCATGGTGCGGCTGGTCAAGGGCGCCTACTGGGACGCCGAAGTGAAGCGCGCGCAGGTCCTCGGCCTGCCCGATTTCCCGGTCTTCACCCGCAAGGAGGCGACCGATGTCAGCTATATCGCCAATGCGAAGAAACTGCTGGGGCTGACCGACCGGATCTATCCGCAATTCGCCACCCACAACGCCCATACCGTCGCGGCAGTGCTCGACATGGCCGATGGCCGTCCGTTCGAGTTCCAGCGCCTGCACGGCATGGGCGAGCGGCTGCACGACATCGTGCTGAAGGCGAGGGGCACGCGCTGCCGCATCTATGCGCCGGTCGGCGCCCACCGCGACCTTCTCGCCTATCTGGTGCGCCGGTTGCTGGAAAACGGTGCCAATTCCTCCTTCGTCAACCAGATCGTCGACGAGGAGGTGGCGCCCGAGGCGGTCGCCGCCTGCCCGCTGACGGCGGTCGAGGCGATGCTGCCGGATCTCGGCAACCGCAGTGTGGTGAAGGCGGCCGATCTCTTCGCGCCGGAACGCGCAAATTCGGCCGGCTTCGATCTGACCGACGCCGCCACCCTGGCCCGGATCGAGGCGGCGCGCGCCCCCCACGCGACGCGCGCCTTCTCCGCAGGGCCGATCCTCGCCGGCAAGGCGGCGGGCGGCACGCCGAGGCCGGCCCTCAACCCCGCCACCGGCGCCGAGATCGGCCGCGTCACCGAAGCGACCGCCGCGGATGCCAAGACCGCCCTCGCCGCCGCCCGGCCCTGGGACGCGCCGCAGGGCGAACGCGCCGCGATCCTCAATCGCGCCGCCGACCTCTATGAGGCCGATTTCGGCGCGATCTTCGCGCTTCTCGCCCGCGAGGCCGGCAAGACGCTGGCCGATGCGGTATCGGAACTGCGCGAGGCCGCGGATTTCCTGCGCTACTACGCCGCGCAGTCGGCCCGCCTGACCCGCCCGGCGCTTGGAACCTTCGCCTGCATCAGCCCCTGGAACTTCCCGCTCGCCATCTTCACCGGCCAGATCGCCGCGGCGCTGGCCGCCGGCAATGCGGTCATCGCCAAACCCGCCGAGCAGACGCCGCTGATCGCCGCCCATGCGGTGCGGCTTCTGCACCAGGCCGGCGTGCCCGCCACCGCGCTGCAGCTTCTGCCCGGCGACGGCGCCACCGTCGGCGCGCAGGTCACCTCGGACAGCCGCGTGAATGGGGTCTGCTTCACCGGCTCGACCGAAACCGCCCGCCTGATCCAGCGCGCCATGGCCGACACCCTCGCCCCCGGCGCCCCGTTCATCGCCGAAACCGGCGGGCTGAACGCGATGGTGGTCGATTCCACCGCCCTTCCCGAACAGGCGGTGCGCGACATCGTCGCCTCCGCCTTCCAGTCGGCCGGCCAGCGCTGCTCGGCCTTGCGCTGCCTCTATGTCCAGGACGATATCGCCGCCCGGTTCACCGACATGCTGTTCGGCGCGATGGAGGAACTGACACTTGGCGACCCTTGGGCGCTTGCCACCGATGTCGGCCCGGTGATCGACGCCGAGGCCGAGGCGGGGATCCGCGCCCATATCGACAAGGCGCGCCGCGAGGGCCGGCTCCTGCGCCAGCTCTCCGCCCCGAAATCGGGCCATTTCATCGCCCCGAGCGTGATCCGCGTCAACGGCATCGCCGAACTCAAGCGCGAGGTCTTCGGCCCGGTCCTGCATATCGCAAGCTTCGAAGCCGAAGACCTGCCAAAGGTTATTTCCGACATCAACGCAACCGGTTATGGCCTGACCTTCGGGCTTCACACGAGGATCGACAATCGCGTGCAGGAGGTGACCGAAGCGCTGCATGCCGGCAATCTCTACGTCAACCGCAACCAGATCGGTGCCGTGGTGGGCAGCCAGCCCTTCGGCGGCGAGGGGCTGTCGGGCACCGGGCCGAAGGCCGGCGGACCCGACTACCTGGCCCGCTTCGCGGCACCCGAACCGGGCATCGACGGCGGCGCGACCGAGGGCACGGCCGACCCGGCGCGGGTGCAGGTCGCACTCGACGCCGCCCCCGCCCGCGCGGCCATCGCCACCCACGACCTGCCCGGTCCCACCGGCGAATCGAACCGGCTGACGCTCACCCCCCGCGCGCCGCTCCTCTGCCTCGGCCCCGGGCGCGAAGCCGCCGAGGCCCAGGCCCGCGCCGTCGAGGCGCTGGGCGGCAGCGGCCTGGCGCTGCCCGGGGCGCTCGATCCGCAGGCGCTGGTCACGCTCACCGGCTTCGCCGGCCTGCTGTGGTGGGGCGACGAGGCGACCGCGCGGCACTACGCCCGGGCGCTGGCACGCCGCGACGGCCCGATCCTGCCGCTGGTCACCGCGATGCCGGACCGCGCCCATGCCCTGCACGAGCGTCATGTCTGCGTCGACACCACCGCCTCGGGCGGCAATGCGGCGCTGCTGGCCGAGGCCGGTTCCGCTTGACGCACGACCGCGGATCGGAAAGCCTGCCGCCATGTTCCCGATCCGCGATCACAACCCCTCCGAAGGCCGGCCCTTTGTGGTCTACGCCCTGATCGCGGTCAATCTGCTGATCTTCGCGCTGCAACTGCCCTACATGGGCGACGACCGCGCCCTCGCCGGCTTCTGGGGGGCCCGAGCGCTCTACCCCGCGGCGGTCACGCAATACGGCGACTATACCGGCATCCTCACCTCGATGTTCCTGCATGCCGGCTGGATGCACATCATCGGCAACATGCTCTTCCTGTGGATCTTCGGCGACAACCTCGAGGACCAGATGGGGCATCTGGGCTTTCTTGCCTTCTACCTCGCCAGCGGCATCGCTGCCGCCCTCGCCCATGTCGCCGCCGCCCCCGGCTCGACGGTGCCGACGGTCGGCGCCTCTGGCGCCATCGCCGGCGTCATGGGCGGCTATCTCTTGCTGTTCCCGCGCGCCAGGGTCGATGTGCTCCTGATCATCGTCATCTTCATCCGGGTGATCTCGGTCCCGGCCTGGATCATGCTCGGCCTCTGGTTCGCCCTTCAGATCTTCTCCGGCGCCGGCTCTGGCGCCGAGGGCGGCGGCGTCGCCTACTGGGCCCATGCCGGCGGCTTCGTTGCGGGTTTCATCCTTGCCATCCCGCTCTGGATCCGACGCGGCGGCCCGCGGTTCTGGGGCCGCACCCACGGCCTGCCGCCGCACCCGGGCGCGGTCTACGCGCCCTCGTCGATCCCGACCATCCGCCGCAGGAGACGCTGAGCATGCTGCCCGCCGTCACCAACCCGCACCGCGCCACCTGCCACTGCGGCGCGGTCGAGCTTGCCGTCATGCTCAGCGACGGCCTAGCCACTGCCAGGCGCTGCGATTGTTCCTTCTGCGCCAGGCGCGGCGCGGTCGTGGTCTCGGCCCCGCTCGACGGATTGCGGATCGTCAAGGGCAGGGACAACCTCGCCCTCTACACCTGGGGCACCGGCACCGCACAGCACTGGTTCTGCAAGACCTGCGGCATCTACACCCACCACCGGCGCCGCTCGAACCCGAACCAATACGGGGTGAACGCCGCCTGCCTCGACGGCGTCAACCCGCGCGACCTCGATCCGGTCGCCTGGAGCGATGGCATCAACCACCCCAGCGACCGCGCCTGACCGGCCAGACCCGGCTTCATCACCCGGCTTCATCTTGGCTGAAATACCTTCGGGGGTGAACTGGCCGCAGGCCAGGAGGGGGCGGACAGCCCCCTGCCCGCGCCACCGCCCGGCGCCGTCACGCCGGGGCGCGCAACACCCCGGCCAGCGGCGCGAACAGACCATCATTCGCCGCCACGATCGACGCGCTCTCGAAGATCTCGCGCCCCTCGCGCAGGCCCTCGCTGAAGCCGCCCGCCTCGCGCACCAGCAAGATCCCCGCCGCCACGTCCCAGGGGTTGACCTCGCGCTCCCAGTAGCCGTCGAACCGCCCCGCCGCGACATAGGCAAGATCCAGCGCCGCCGAGCCCCAGTGCCGCACCCCGGCACTGACCGGCATCAGCCGGGCCAGGTCGCGCAGCGTCGCCGGCAGGGTCTTTTTCGCCCCGAACGGCACCCCGGTGGCAAGGATCGCCTCGGCCATCACCCGCCGCCCCGACACCCGGAGCCGGCTTTCGTTCATCCAGGCACCCTGACCCTTCTCGGCCAAGAACATCTCGTCCTTGGCCGGATCAAAGACCACCGCCGAGACGATCTCGCCCTTGTGCTCGAGCGCGATCGACACCGACCAGTGCGGCAGCCCGTGCAGGAAATTGGTCGTCCCGCCCAGGGGATCGACGATCCAGCGCCGGGTCGGATCGGCACCCTCGGCCGTGCCGGTCTCCTCGCCCAGCCAGCCATAGGTCGGCCGGCCCGCCATCAACTCGTCGCGGATCGTGCGTTCCGAGGCGATATCGGCGCGGCTGACGAAATCGCCCGCCCCCTTGACCGAGACCTGAAGGTTCTCGACCTCGCGGAAATCCTTGACCAGCCCGCGCCCGGCCTTGCGCGCCGCCTTGATCATCAGGTTGAGATTGGCGCTGCCTTGCATGGCGGGGTGGCTCCTTCGGTTCAAGGGCAGGCCTATACGCGGATGGCCGGGGGATGTGAAGAGGCGACGCCGCGCTTGAACTTTGCGCCCGGGCACCCGACCTGCTAGAGACGGGACCGGACAGCAGCGGACGGCGCGGGGCATGGACGAGCTTTTCAAGGACGGGCCTTTCAAGGACGGGCCTTTCAAGATCGGCGATCTCGCGCGCCAGAGCGGGTTGACCCAGCGCATGCTGCGCCATTACGAAGACCTCGGCATCCTGCGGCCCGGCCGCAGCGAAGGCGGCACCCGCCGCTACAGCGATGACGACCTCAGGATCGCCCGGCTTACCCTGCTGATGCGCGACCTTGAAATCCCGCTCGACACGATCGCCGCGATCGCGCGCGAACGGCGCGGCCATGCCACCGGCGACCGCTCGGCCGCGGCGGTCGCGGGGCTGCTCGGCCATCTTTCGGACCGGCTTGCCGCGCAGGCCGAAAAGGCCCGCGCGCTGCGCGACGAGGTGCTGCGGGCGGCCAGCGTGATCGCCCGCTGCAAGGGCTGCACCCGCCCGCCCAGCCGCCAGGGCTGCCCGCAATGTCCGGTCAATGCCGAATCGGCGCGAAACGATGTCGCCGCCCTGATCTGGCAAGGCGACTAGAGCGGATCGCGTTCATTCGCATTCACGCGACCCAATCCAACCTTCTGATTTCACCTGTCCGAATAGCGCAAAACCGGTTCCCACTTTTTCGCGACATGCTCCAACCTTCTGATTTCGCATGTCCGAATGGCGCAAAACCGGTTCCCACTTTTGCGCGACATGCTCCAACCTTCTGATTTCGCATGTCCGAATGGCGCAAAACCGGTTCCCACTTTTGCGCGACATGCTCTAGGCGGCGGTCAGGCGGCGGTGCGGAACACCCGCCCGACGATCGGCCAGGCCACGGCAAAGCGCGCATCGGCGGTCAGACCGGGCAGCACCGGCGCCACCTCGGGCAGGTCAGCCTGCGCCGCCCGGGCGCGGCGCGCCGCACTCCAGCCACTGATCTCGGCGAGGATCCCGGCCAGCGTCATCGCCCGCACCATCGCCGCTGCCGGCAGGGCCAAAGCCCTGCCCTCGCATTGCAGATCGGGGTAGCCCGCCACGACCTCTGCGCGCGCCGGTTCCCAATGCGCCGCCAGCGCCGTGGTCAGCACCGCCAGATGCGCCGCCACCGGCCCCGGCAGAAGCATCTCGCCCCAGGCCAGTGCCGCGAAAACCCCGCCCGGTCGCAAGACCCGCCGCACCTCGGCCAGATGGCCGGCCCGGTCGAAAAAATGCAGCGCCTGCATCGAGACGACAAGATCGGCGCTGCGATCATCGGCGGGGATCGCCTCGGCCGGCGCCAGCCGCCGCTCGAGGTTCCGCGGCGCCGCATCGGATGGCGCCGGGACGGGGCGGATATCGCAGGCGATGACCCGCCCGAAGGCCCGCGCCATGAAGGCGCCGATCTCGGCCCGCCCGGCGCCGCATTCGATGCAAAGCCCCCGCCCGGCCGGTTGCCGGGCGAGCCAGAGCATCAGGCCCTGCGGGTCAAGCCTTTCGGCCGCCCCCGGCACGGGTTCAGCCGACCAGGCTGCGGAACCTGTCGAACTCGCCGGGATGCATTTCATGCGACAACGCCGGGTCGGGGAACTGCCCGCCCTGTGCCGCCTTGAAATAGGCCGCGTAGGCGCGGCTCATCTCGCCCCAGACATCGCCATAGACTTGCCGCTTGGGCGGGATCGGAAACACCGAACAGCCGATGATGTCGCTCGAGACATGGAAGATGCCATGCGCGTAGGGACCCGAGCCGAGGCTTGCCACCGCCACCGGCAGGTTCTCGTAGCACCATTTCGTCAGTTCGACCGAGGTATGCTCGAAAAGTGCGGCAAAGATCCCGGCCTCGATCGAGGCGCGCACCAGCTTGACGATCGCCGCCGCCTCTTCGGCATTGCGCCCGGCCGGCGCGTGGCCCGAGTTCATCACCGCCCGTTCGCCCTGCACCCCGAAATGGCCGACCACCGGGATCCCGGCATCGACGATGGCGCGGATATGCGGCACGGTGCCGAGCGAGGGTTCGATATGCACCCCGTCGGCGCCAAGCTTGACCACGCGGGCGGCGTTGCGCACCGATTCCTCGATCGAGATCGCGGCCGTGGTATTGGGCATGTTGCAGATGATGAAGGGCGATTGCGCCCCGCGCAGCACCCCTTGCAGCATGTAAAGCTGTTCGTCGAAATCGACTGTGGCCATCGACTTGTGGCCCATCAGCCCCATCGGCCCGGGGCTGCCGCAGCACAGAAGATCCATGCCCAGTTCCTCGGCCATGATCGCGCTTGGCGTGTCGTGACACTCCATGCCGATGATCCGCTCGCCCTTTTGCACCTTCTCGGCCAGATGCTTCAGCCGCGTCTTGCGCCTTGTGGTCATTGGTCCCTCCCGGTCCGATCGCGCGCCGGTGGCAAGCCCCGGATTTCCGGTGGCCGCCCGGCGCCCGGGCAAAATCTCACATCAATGTAAGATTATCAAGTCCCGCGCGGCGCCGTATCTTCAGCCGCGTTGCAGCTTGACCGGTTCACTGCGCGCCAGACGCAGGAAATGCGCCATGAAGGGGCGGGTGGCGTCGTCCTCTCGGGTGGCCGCATACATCCGCTTGGTGATGCCCTTGGCGGTCAGCGGCCGCATCACATGGTCCGAGCGGTATTTCACCTCGCGCAGCACCCAGTCGGGCAAGACCGCGACACCGCGGTCCGAGGCGACCAGCATCAGGATCACCGCGGTCAGCTCGACCTGGCGGATCGCCCGCGGCTCGACCTTGGCCGGGGTCAGCAGGGTCGAGAAGACATCGAGCCGCGTGCGGTCGACCGGATAGGTGATCAGCACCTGGTCGCGGAAATCCTCGGCCTCGATGAAATCCTTTGCCGCCAGCGGGTTCTGGCGCGCGGCGACGAAGGTCGGGGCATAGTCGAACAAGGGGTTGAAGACCACGCCGGGCAGGACCTCGGGATCCGAGGAGATCACCAGATCGACCTCTTCGCGCGACAGCGCGCTCATCGCGTCGAAGGCAAGGCCGGGGCGGATATCGACATCGACCTCGGGCCAGGCATGGCGGAACCCCTCCAGCACCGGAAACAGCCAGTCAAAGCAGGCGTGGCATTCGATCGCGATATGCAGCCGCCCGGTCCGCCCCGAACGCAGCGCGCGGAACTCCTCGTCCAGCGCCGCGACCTCGGGCAGGATCCGCTCGGCCGCGCGCAGCATCCGCATCCCCGCCGCCGACAGCTTCAAGGGTTTCGCGCGGCGCACGAACAATTCGACCCCGGCCTGATCCTCCAGCCCCTTGACCTGATGGCTCAGCGCCGACTGGGTGATGTTCATCGTCGCGGCGGCCCGCGCCAGCCCGCCCGCCTCATGGATCGCCTTGATCGTCCGAAGATGCCTGAGTTCCAGATGCATCGCCCAGCCCTCTTGCAATGAACCTCATATAGTTCTTGAGGATTATGAATTTGTCTCACATGACGCGATGTGAGACAAGGCCCCATCAGCGAAGAGGACCGCATCATGCCCGCACCGCGCATCAGTTTCGAGTTTTTCCCGCCGCAGACGCTCGATGCGTCCTTCCGGCTGTGGGAGACCGCGCAGATGCTGGCGCCGCTGAAGCCGTCCTTCGTCTCGGTCACCTACGGCGCCGGCGGCACCACCCGCAAGCTGACCCATGAGGCGGTGACCGCCCTTCACGCCAATTTCGGCCTGAACGTCGCCGCCCACCTGACCTGCGTCGAGGCAACCCGCGACGAGACGCTGGAGATCGCGGCCAGCTACGCCGAGGCCGGGGTAGCCGAGATCGTGGCGCTCAGGGGCGATGCGCCGCAGGGCGCCGACCGCTTCACCGCCCATCCCGACGGCTTCGCCTCGTCGGTCGAGCTGATCGCGGCGCTGGCCGACACCGGCCGCTTCCGCATCCGCGCCGGCGCCTACCCCGAGGCCCATCCCGATGCCGCCGACATGGCCGCCAATGTCGCCTGGCTGAAGCGCAAGATCGAGGCCGGCGCCAGTTCGGCGATCACCCAGTTCTTCTTCGAGGCCGAGACCTTCTTTCGCTTCCGCGACGCCTGTGCCGCGGCCGGCATCGACGCGCCGATCATCCCCGGCATCCTGCCGATCACCTCATGGGCCGGCGCCAAACGCTTTGCCGGCCGCTGCGGCACCACGGTTCCGGCCTGGCTTGACGATGCCTTCGCCCATGCGGTCCGTGACGGGCGCGAGCAGCTTCTGGCGATCGCCATCGCCACCGAGCTTTGCGATGACCTGCTGCAGGGCGGGGTCGAGGATCTGCATTTCTACACGCTGAACCGCCCGCACCTGACCCGCGACATCTGCCACGCCCTGGGGATCACCCCCGAGGTGGTGCTGGAAAAGGTCGCCTGAGCCGGGCCGCGCGGCACGCCCCCACCTTCGGCAAGTCCCCGACCGGCCCGCCGGCGGCGATCAGCGCCGGGCCGGCGCCGCACCCGGCCGGACGGATGGCGCCCGGCCGGTCCGCCGCTGCGCCACCGGGTGGACCGTCTCGGACGGATCGCGCCCGACCTTCCGGCGCGAGCGGAACAGGAACGCCTTGCCCCAGCCGCGGATGGTGCCGACCGACGGCGCCGCCGGATCGGTCGGAAAGCCGCCGCGCCAGCCCTCGGGCAGCGCCAGACCACAGGCTTCGGCGCGCTCGAGCATCCAGACCAGCGGGATGTTCGACAAGGGGCGCGCGGCCAGAAATCCGCCAAGCTGGCCACCGACATCGCCATGCGCGCCGGGGAACCAGACCTGCTTTATCCGGTCCTGCCAGTCGCCCGCCGTGGTATCCCACAGGATCGGGTCGAAGACGCTGCGGGTCTCGTCCAGCGCCAGCGCCTGATAGCCGTGCCGCACCACCGGGCCCAGCGCGTGGTTGTGGAAATCGTGCTGCGGCTCGGTCCACATCCACAAAAGCGGCAGCCGCACCCCCAGCGCCTTGACCGTGTCGAAGACGCCGATCATCTCGACCGTCACCGCGTCATGGCAGAAGCGGCGGACGAAGGCGGCCTCGGCCGGGCGCGGTTCGGCGAACTGGTAATAGCGCCAGGCGAGGCGGACATTGCGCTCGGTCGCGGCCTCGGCGCGCAAGAGGCCGACCTGATCGAGGATCCCGGCCAGCGAGCGCACCGCGAAGGCGCCGCGCGAATAGCCCAGCAGGAACACCCGGTCGCCGGGGCGGTAGCGGCTGGCCAGCCAGCCATAGGCGCGCCGGATCTGGGCGTTGATGCCGCGCCCCATCGCGACATCGCCGGCGTCGCGCCACAGGTGCCACTGCACCCCGGCCTCGTAGTAAAGCGACAGCCGCGCCGAGGCCGGCAGCGATTGCAACAGCCGGTAGATCTGTCCGACATTGGTCTCCTGCCCGGGGTCGAGCGTCGACATCGTGCCGTCCAGCAGGATGACATGGTCAGCCGGGCCGCGGCCATGCGCCGCCGCCTGGGTCTCGACCCGGCGGCCGATCCGCAGGAATTGCATCAGGCGTTCGGCCAGTCCCTTCATCGCGGCCCGTCTCCCTGGTCAGTCCCCGGCCGGCATCATCGCCAGTGTCGGACGCCCCCGCCCCGCCGTCCAGCAAAAAGCCCGGCGACAGCGGCGACGACGGGCATGGCCGGCGGCGGACCTGACCTTGGATATGGACAGGCCGCCGGGATGGTCCAGTATGGCCCGGATGATTTGACGAAAGATTGACCCTCGGCGGGCACCAACGCGGCAGCCCCCCCCCGCGCGCCCCGCAACCGGGCGCGCGGGCGCGGCGCGCTCAGGGCTTCAGCGCCATCACCGTGGCGATGCTCAGATCGCCGAAGCCGTTGAAGCGGGTGTTGGTCGCGGTCGAATAGGCGCCCATGCCGGCGAACAGCACATAGTCGCCCTCGGCCATGTCGCCGGGCAGCGCCACCTCGCCGGGCAGCCGGTCGACGCTGTCGCAGGTCGGCCCGAAGACGATGTGATCGGCGGCCTCGCCACGGCGCGGCTCGGCCTCGGGGCTGATCACGGTGATCCGGTCGATGATGCCGGTGATCGGCAGTTCGTCCATCGCGCCATAGCAGCCGTCGTTGAGAAAGACATGCGCGCCGTCGCGGATGCCCTTGATCCGGGTGGCCAGCGTGAAGCTTTCCGCCACCAGCCCGCGGCCGGGTTCGCAGACCAGCGCCGGGGCGCCCTCGCCGAAGGCCTCGGCGGTGACCCGGCCGATCAGCGCGAAGATCGCCTGAAGGTCGGGCAGCACACCCATGAGCCGGTGCGCGGGAAAGCCGCCGCCGACGTTCAGCCGCCGTGCCCGGACCCCGGCCCTGCCGCAGATATCGGCCGCCGCGCGGATATAGGCATCCCAGGCCGCGGGATCGGTGCATTGGGTGCCCGGATGGAAGGTCAGCGAGGGGACAAAGCCGGCCTCGGCGACGCGCGCCAGAAGGGCCGCGGCACCCTCGACCGTGGCGCCGAACTTGGCACCGAAGTTATAGGCCGCGCCCGCGACCGGCAGCTTGAAGCGCACCGCGATCTCGCAGCCCTCGGCCGGGACCAGCGCGATCAGCTTTTCCAGTTCCGACCGGCTGTCGACCGAATAGGATTTCACCCCCTGCTCGACCGCAAAGCCGATCTCGGCGCGCGAGCGCACCGGGTTGTTGTAATGCAGCGCCGCGCCGGGCGCGAGCCGGCGAATGAGCGCGATCTCGACCGGCGAGGCGACATCGAAGCCGCGGATCCCGGCGGCGACCAGGTTCTGGATCACCATCTCGTCGGGATTGGACTTGACCGCATAGGTCACCAGCCCGGGAAAGCCCTCCAGGAACCGCCGCGCGGTCGCCTGCAGCACCATCGGCGCGAAGAACATCACCGGGTTCTCCGGCTGTTGCGTGCGGATGAATTCGGACGGTGACGCCCAGATCGTTTTCGACAGCCCCATCGGCGCATTCCTTGCCAACAAGGCGCAGACACCTCTTGCCCCGGCTTGACGGGTCGGGAGACGCTTGCGCGTTTCAACCAACCAGGCCAGGTGCGTATGAGCCGCCCTTTTCCTGAAACGAGTTTGCGGCATATGGGGCACAATCCGACCGATCAAAAGAGTGGATTTGCAGCGCGGGCCGGTTATTATGACGAAACCCGAAATCAAATCGCCGGTGTTGCCGAATGGATGATCTCGACCGCTCGATCCTGGCCCTGCTCGGCGCCGATGCGCGCATGTCGGTGGCAACCCTCGCCCGCCGGGTGAAGGTGGCGCGCTCGACCATCCAGGCCCGGCTGGAGCGGCTGGAGACCTCCGGCGTGATCGCCGGCTATACCGTCAAGCTCGGCGAGGCCGCCCGGCAGGGCCGGATCCGCGCCACCGTTCTCCTGACGATCGAGCCGCGCAGCCAGGCCAACGTGCTGTCGCGGCTGAAGGCGCTGGCCCCGGTCGAACGCATCCACACCACCTCGGGCCGGGTCGATCTTCTGTTGCAGGTCGCCGCCGCCTCGACTGCGGCGCTTGACGAGGTTCTCGACCAGATCGGCGAGATGACCGGGGTGCGCTCCTCCGAAAGCCTGATCCATCTCGCGACCAAACTCGACCGCGCGGTCTGATCCGCGCGCCGGCGACCGGCAACCCGACCAGCGGTCACGGCCCAGGAACCGCAGCGCGATAAGCAGTCACGGTCCAGGAACCGCAGCGCGATAGGCAGTCACGGTCCAAGAACCGCAACGCGATAGGCAGTCACGGTCCAAGAACCGCAACGCGATAGGCAGTCACGGTCCAAGAACCGCTCCGGGGTTCATGATCCCCAGGGGATCAAGTGCTGCCTTGATCGCCCGCATCGCCGCAAGTTCCGCCGGATCGGCGTAGCGCACCAACTCTCCGACCTTCAGCCGGCCGATGCCGTGCTCGGCGCTGACCGAGCCGCCAAGGGCGGCGACCCGGTCATGCACCAGCCGGCTGATCGCCTCGGCCCGGTCGGCGTAATCGGCACGGGCCCGGCCCGGCGCCGGAAAGACGTTGTAATGCAGGTTGCCGTCGCCGACATGGCCAAAGCAGTTGATCCGCATCTCGCCCAGCGCCGCCAGCGCCGCCCCAGTGCCGGCGACAAAGCCCGCCACCGCGCCCAGCGGCAGCGAAATGTCGTGCGAGGCGATGGCGCCGATCCGGCGGTTGGCCTCGGGCAGCGCCTCACGCAGGTGCCAGAAGTCGCGGCGCTGCGCCTCGGACTGCGCCACCACCGCGTCGCCGACCAGCCCGGCCGCCGCCGCCGCCTCATAGATCCCCTCGATCATCGCCACTGGCGCCACCCCGGCCGGCAGGTCCAGTTCGATCAGCACCATCCAGTCGGGCCGCACGGCAAAGGGCTGGCGCACTCCGGGCAGCACCGCGTCGAGAAACCGCAACCCCTGCCCGCCGATCAGCTCGAAGGCCGAGACCAGCCCGGCGGCCCGCGCCTCGGCCAGCCCCAGGAGCGCCAGCGCCGCCGCCGGATCCGCCACCACGAAGACCGCCGTCGCCCGCGCCGCCGGCATCGGCGCCAGCTTCAGCGCCGCGGCGGTGATCACCCCCAGCGTCCCCTCCGAGCCGATCAGCAGATGGCGCAGGTCATAGCCGGTATTGTCCTTCCTCAGCCGCGTCAACCCGGCCATCACCGAGCCGTCCGGCAGGACCGCCTCGATCCCGAGGCAGAGGTCGCGGGCATTGCCATAGCGCAAAACCGTCACCCCGCCGGCATTGGTCGCCAGATTGCCGCCGATCCGCGCGCTGCCCTGCGCCGCCAGCGCCAGCGGAAAAAGCCGCCCCGCCTCCGCCGCCGCCGCCTGCACATCGGCAAGGATCGCGCCGGCCTCGACGATCATCACATTCTCCTCGGGCCAGATCCCGCGCACCCGCGCCATCCGCTCCAGCGACAGGATCACCGGCGCCGGCCCCTCCGGCACAACCTGCCCCAGCACCAGCCCGGTCCCGCCGCCACGCGGCACCAGCGCGTAGCGCAGGTGCCCGCAGGCACGCACCACGCTGGCAACCTGCCCGACATCCTCGGGCAGCGCCAGCACCGCCGCCGCCATCCGCAGCCGCCCGCGCGGCTCTTCCAGATAGGCCGGCCCGGCCGGCCCGATCCTTACCCCCGGCGCCGCCGCACCAAGCGCCCCGACCTCGGCCGCATTCAGCATCCCTGCGCCCCTTCTTCTGTTTCCAAATACCTCGGGGGGTCGCAGGGGGGCAGCGCCCCCCCGCCGAACCTGACCGCCGCGCCCTAACCGGTTCCGGTCCGCCCGCGCCGGTCGCCGCGCAGATTGGCGTAAAGCACATGGTTGCGCCAGCGCCCGTTGATCTGAAGATAGCTCTGCGCCACCCCCTCGTATTTGAACCCGCTGGTCTCCAGCACCCCGCGCGAGGCGGTGTTCTCGGGCAGGCAGGCGGCCTCGATCCGCGACAGGTCCATCACCGAAAACGCATGATGGACGAGGCCGCGCAAGGCCTCGCGCATGTAGCCCTGCCGGGCAAAGGGGGCGCCGACCCAATAGCCCAGCGTGCCCGACTGCGCCGGCCCGCGGCGGATATTGTCCAGCGTCACCGCGCCGACCAGCGCCTCGTCCGAGCGCCGGATCAGAAAGAGCGGCAGCGCCGTGCCGCCGGACTCGGCCCGCACCGCCCAGTAGACCCGGTTGGTGAAGGCCCGCCGCGCCAGGTGATCGGGCGCCCAGACCGGCTCCCAGGGGGTCAGGAAGGCGCGGCTTGCGGCGCGCAGATCGGCCCAGGCGCGAAAATCGCCGTGCCGCGGCAGGCGCAGCGTCATCCGCTCGGTCTCAAGCGCCAGACGCCGCCGCCCGATCAGCATCACCCGGCCAGCCGCGCGCGCAATGCGCCCAGCCCCGGTGCGGCGCCGGCCGGCCCGTAAAGCGCCAGCGCCGGCTGCCCGCCCGCCACCAGCCGCGCGCCGAAATCGCGCACCGCATCGCGCCCGACCGCATCGATCCGCGCTATCGCCTCGGCGAGATCCGGCACCCTCCCCCAGATCGCCACCAGCCGCGCCAGCCGCTCCGCCCGCCCCGAGGGGCTTTCCAGCCCCATCAGCAGCCCGGCCCGCATCTGCGCCCGCGCCCGCGCCACCTCGGCCTCGGTCATGTCGCCGGCGGCGCGCGCCATCTCGTCCATGGTCAGCGCCGCCAGTTCGCCGATCTCCTCGGCCGAGGTGCCGGCATAGATGGTGATCATCCCGGTATCGTCATGGCTGCCCGACTGGGCATGGATCGAATAGCACAGGCCGCGCTCCTCGCGGATCTTCTGGAACAGCCGCGACGACATGCCGCCACCCAGCGCGGTCGCATAGACCTGGGCGGTGTGGAAATCGGCATCGCGGTAGCCGGGCCCGGCAAAGCCCATGGCGAAATGCACCTGTTCGAGGTCCTTGACCTCGCGCCGCTCGCCGCCCTGCCAGCGCGCCGGCTCGGGGCCATCCTCGGCCGCGGCCTCCAGCCCGCCGAAGATCGCCTGCGCCGCCGCCACGACCCTGTCGTGATCGACCGCCCCGGCGGCGGCCAGGATCATTCGGCCCGGCCGGTAATGGCGCCCGACGAAGCCGCGCAGGTCGGCCCCGCCCAGCCGCGCCACGGTCTCGGCCGGACCGAGGATGGTGCGCCCCATCGCCTGGCCGGGATAGGCCGCCTCCTGCAACCAGTCGAAGATGATGTCGTCGGGCGTGTCCAGCGCCTGGCCGATCTCCTGCAAGATGACATGGCGCTCGGTCTCGATCTCCTTGGGATCGAAGACCGGGTTCAGCACGATGTCCGAAACCACATCGAGCGCCAGCGGCACATCCTCGGCCAGCACCCGCGCGTAATAGGCCGTGGTCTCGCGCGAGGTATAGGCGTTGATGTAGCCGCCGACATCCTCGATCTCCTCGGCGATCCGCAAGGCGCTGCGCCGCTCGGTGCCCTTGAAGGCCATGTGCTCGAGAAAATGCGCGACACCGTTTTCCTCGGGCCGCTCGTGGCGGCTGCCGGCGGTGATCCAGACCCCGACCGCGGCCGAGGCCAGCCCCGGCATCGTCTCGGTCACGATCCTGAAGCCGTTGGGCAGCGTGGTCAGGTCACTGCTCACCGCCGCCGCCTTTCATGGATCAGCGCCTGAAGCGCGCCCAGATCATTGCCGACCCGGGTCAGCCGCTCGGGCCGGCCGAAAAGATCGGCCATCCGCGCCGGCAAGGGCGGGCGGATGCCGGTCGCCTGTTCGACCGCATCGGGAAACTTCGCCGGCCCCGCGGTGGCCAGGGTGATCATCGGCACCGCAGGATCGCGGGTCTTCTCGGCCACCGCGACGCCGACCGCCGAATGCGGGCAGAGCAGCTCGCCGGTGCTGCGCTGGACCCGGGCGATGGTCGCCAGCGTCTCCTCCTCCGACACCCGGCCCGACCGGTAGATCTGGCGCAGCGCCTGAAGCGCGCCCTGGCTGACCGTGAAACCGCCCTGCGAGGCCAGTTCCGCCATCAGCTGCGCCACCGCATTGCCATCGCCGCCATAGGCATCGAACAGCGCCCGCTCGAAATTCGACGAGACCTGGATATCCATCGAGGGCGAGACCGACGGCCTGACCCCGTCGGTCGCATAGCGCCCACCGGTCAGGCAGCGGTGCAGGATGTCGTTCTGGTTGGTGGCGATCACCAGCCGCTCGACCGGCAGGCCGAGGCGGCGGGCGATCGAACCGGCGTAGATGTCGCCGAAATTGCCGGTCGGCACGGTAAAGCTGACGCCGCGCGCCGGCGCGCCCAGCGACACCGCCGCGGTGACGAAATAGACCACCTGCGCCAGCACCCGCGCCCAGTTGATCGAATTGACCCCGGCCAGCCCGACCGCATCGCGAAAGGCGAAATCGTTGAACATGTCCTTCAGCCGCGCCTGGGCATCGTCGAAGGTGCCGTCCAGCGCCAGCGCATGGACGTTGTCCTCGACCGGCGTGGTCATCTGCCGGCGCTGCACCTCCGAGACCCGGCCATGCGGGTAAAGGATGAAGACATCGACATTGGCGAGGCCGCGGAACGCCTCGATCGCCGCCGAGCCGGTATCGCCAGAGGTCGCGCCGACGATCGTCACCCGCCGCCCGTCGCGGTTGAGCGCGATCTGGAACAGCTGCCCAATCAGCTGCATGGCGAAGTCCTTGAAGGCCAGCGTCGGGCCGTGGAACAGCTCCAGCAGGAAATGGTTCGGCGCCAGCTGCACCAGCGGCGCCCGCGCGGCATGGGCAAAGCCGCGATAGGCGGCCTCGATCGCGGCGCGCAACTCGACCTCGGTGAAATCCGTGCCGACGAAAGGGCGCATCACCCGAAAGGCCGCCTCCTCATAGGACAGCCCGGCCAGCGCCGCGATCTCGTCCGGCGCCATCACCGGCACCGCCTCGGGCACATATAGCCCGCCGTCACGGGCCAGCCCGGTCAGCATCGCCTCGGCAAAACCAAGGCTTGGGGCAGCCCCCCGGGTCGAGATGTATCGCATGGTTTCCCTCAGTCCCTCCGTTGCCTGATACGCCACAGAAGAAGGCCTGTCATCCCCGCCCAGACCACCGCCAGCGAAAACCAGGTCAGCGCATATTGCAGATGATCGTCGGGGATCGCGGCGGTATCGACCGGCACCGGCACCACGCCCTGGGCGTCACCGGCAACCGCGCGCGCCACCACCAGGACCGGCAGGGTGCCAAGGCTTGCCGCCAGCCCGCCGACATCGCGCGCAAAGAACAATCCGCTCGCGGCATCGGGCGGCGGGGTGAAACGGTCGGCCTCGTCGGGCCAGTGCAGATTGCCGGCGATGCTCAGCGCGACCGGCGGGCGTGGCGCATGGCGGTCCGCCTCGGCGACAAAGCCGCGATCGACCAGGATGCGCGCGCCGTCCCGGGTCTCGAAGGCGGCGATCACCTCATAGCCCGGGCCGATGCCCTTCTGCCCCGACAGCACCAGCCGCTCCTCGCCGGTGCTGCGCCCCTCGACGATCACCGCGCGGTAAAGGTCGCGCACCGGGTCGAGCGCGCCGGGATCGCCCAGCGCCCCGGGCGCGGCACCGATCCGCGCCTCGATGGCGGCGATCACGCCGTCCTTCCAGACCTGCCGGCGCAACTGCCAGAGGCCAAGCGCCAGAAGGACCGCGACCCCGGCCAGCCCCAGGACCAGCGCGAAACCATAGCGCCGCATCACGCGAAAGGCGCGGGATCTGCCCCGCGCCCCCCATTCA
Source organism: Alphaproteobacteria bacterium HGW-Alphaproteobacteria-6 (assembly GCA_002841115.1). GTDB lineage: Bacteria > Pseudomonadota > Alphaproteobacteria > Rhodobacterales > Rhodobacteraceae > Albidovulum. The sequence continues at coordinate 26,846 of PHEC01000020.1, forward strand.
CCTTGGCGAAAATACCTGTCTGCACCGGCAGGATCAGGCGCTGCCCCAGATGTAGATCGCGGCGAAGAGGAAAAGCCAGACCACATCGACGAAATGCCAGTACCAGGCCGCAGCCTCGAAGCCGACATGCTGCTCGGGGGTGAAATGGCCCTTGATCGCGCGGATCATGCAGACCAGCAGAAAGACCGTGCCGATGATCACATGGGCGCCGTGGAAACCGGTCGCCATGAAGAACGACGCGCCATAGATGTTGCCGGCGAAGCCGAAGGCGGCGTGACTGTATTCATAGGCCTGGAAGGCGGTGAAGAGCACGCCCAGCGCCACCGCCAGCGCCAGGCCGTTGATCATGTCGCGGCGGTTGTTCTCATGCGCCATGGCATGATGCGCCCAGGTCGCCGCCGCCCCCGAGCACAGAAGAATCAGGGTGTTGATCAGCGGCAGGTGCCAGGGATCGAAGGTCTCGATCCCGGCCGGCGGCCAGACCCCGTCGACCGCCGGGCTCAGGGGCCCCATCGGATAGAGCGCATGTTTGAAGAAGGTCCAGAACCAGGCCGAGAAGAACATCACCTCGGAGATGATGAACAGGACGACGCCGTAGCGCAGCCCGATCCGCACCACCGGCGTGTGATCGCCGGTATTGCCCTCGGTGACGACATCGGACCACCAAGCATACATGACGTAGAGCACCAGGACGAGGCCGATCAGGAACAGGAAGGGGGTGATCCCCTTCATCCACAGGACCGCGCCGAAAAGCATGATGAACCCGCCCAGCGCGCCGAGCAGCGGCCAGATCGAGGGCGGCAGGATATGGTAGTCGTGGTTTTTCGCGTGCGCCATGTCAGATTTCCTGTTGGGCCTCAGTTGTAGGGCGCCGGCGCGCCGGGCGAAAGGCTCGCCTGCGAGCCGGGCGGTTCCGGTGTCGCCGCGGGGGCGACATAATCGTCGGGCAGGTCGGTCTGGTAGAAGGTGTAGCTGAGCGTGATGTTGCGGATCCGCCCGGCATCGCGGTCGGAGACCAGCGCCGGGTCGACATAGAAACTGACCGGCATCTCGACCCGCTCGCCGGGTTGCAGGACCTGCTCGGTGAAGCAGAAACACTCGATCTTGGTGAAGTAATAGCCGGCAAGGTCGGGGGCGACGTTATAGGCCGCGGTGCCGGCGACGACCCGGTCGGTCGGGTTCCAGGCCTCGTAGAAGGCCAGGCCGGTCTCGCCGATCCGCAGGCGCATCTCGCGCTGCATCGGGCGGAACTCCCATGGCATGGCGCGGTCGGTATTGGCGTCGAAGCGCACCGTCACCATCTCGTCAAGGATGGTGTCGGGGGCCGCGGCCGCGACATTGGGGGTGCCGCCGTAGCCGGTGACCTGGCAAAACCAGGTGTAGAACGGCACCGCCGCCCAGGCCAGCGCGCCCATCGTCACCACGACGCCGGCCAGCATCGCTGCCGTCCTGCGGTTGCTGTCCTGTCCGGCAGCCATCAATAGCCCCCCCCGGTCTGATCCGCCACAGCCGGCACCGCCGCGGCAACGGGCGGATTGCCCTGCTCGTCCTGGCGCGAGACCTTGACCACGGTCAGCCCGAAGACCAGCACCACGAAGGCGCCCAGCACCAGGCCAAGCCCGTGGTTGCGGCCGCGCCGGCGGCCATGCAGCTCATGCTCGACCCGGATCGCCATCACCAGCCCCCGAAGCCGAGGGGCCGCAGCGCCGCCTCGGCGAGAAGGGCGGCGAAATGGCCGAAGAGATAGAGCAGCGAGAAGCGGAAGAACCGCTTTTCGGCGCGGTAGCCGTCGGCCGCCGACACCGCCTCGTCGCGCCGCAGGATGCGGACCGCCCCGGCGATGAAGGCCAGGTTGAGCGCCACCGCCACCGCCAGCGTCAGCGGCCCGCCGACCGGCGACAGCGCCAGCGCCAGCGCGAAGGGGGCGAGGATCAGCGTATAGACCAGGATATGCCGGCGGGTCGCGGCGCGGCCATGGGTGACCGTCAGCATCGGCACCCCGGCGCGCGAATAATCGTCCTTCATGAACAGCGCCAGCGCCCAGAAATGCGGCGGCGTCCACAGAAAGATCAGCGCGAACATCAGCACCGGCTCCAGCGCGATGCCGCCGGTCGCGCAGGCCCAGCCGATCATCGGCGGAAACGCCCCGGCGGCGCCGCCGATGACGATGTTCTGCGGCGTCGTGCGCTTCAGCCAGATCGTGTAGACCACGACATAGAAGAAGATGGTGAAGGCCAGAAAGGCGGCGGCGAACCAGTTGGTCGCCAGCCCCAGCATCAGGCACGACAGCCCCGACAGGCCAAGGCCAAGGCCCAGCGCCTCGCCCTCGCTGACCCGCCCCGCCGGGATCGGCCGGTTGGCGGTGCGCCGCATCACCCGGTCGATATCGGCGTCATACCACATGTTCAAGGCACCCGAGGCGCCGCCGCCAAGGGCGATGAACAGGATCGCGGTGAAGCCGAGATAGGGATGCACCGCGACCGGCGCCACCAGAAGCCCGACCAGCGCGGTGAAGACCACCAGCGACATCACCCGCGGCTTCAGCAGGGCGACATAATCGCCAAAACCGGCCTCTTGCGCCGTGTCGATCCCGCCGTCGATGGCCGTGATATCGCTCATTCCCGCATCCTTCGTGACGCTTCGCCGTCAGGCCGCAGCACCGGGGCGCCGCGCCGGCCTAGTCGGCGGCCGCCAGTTTCACCGGTGCCGCCGGGGCGGCCGGGGCGGCGGCGAACTCGGCGCGCGCCCGGCCCAGCCAGGCGGCATACTCGGCCTCGCCGACGACCTTGACGGTGATCGGCATATAGGTGTGGTCCTTGCCGCAAAGCTCCGAGCACTGGCCGAAATAGACGCCCTCGCGCTCGGCGTTGAACCACAGTTCGGCGATCCGCCCCGGCACCGCGTCCTGCTTGACCGCGAAGGCCGGGATCGCCCAGGCATGGATCACGTCGGCGGCGGTGACCTGCATCACCACGGTCTTGCCGACCGGCACGACGACGGCGGTATCGGTGGCCAGAAGATATTCGTCCGGCGCGTATCCGGCCTCGACCAGCCGCTCGCGCTCCAGCATGAAGCTGTCGAAGCCAAAGCCCTCGTCGACATATTCGTAGTTCCAGTACCACTGGTTGCCGGTCACCTTGATGGTGATGTCGCCGGCCGGGATTTCCTGCTGCTTGAACAGCACCGGCAACGAGAACGAGCCAAGCACCACCAGGATCAGCACCGGCACCAGGGTCCAGACGATCCCCAGCGGGGTGTTGTGGGTGAAGCGCGCCGGCGTCGGGTTCGACCGGCTGTTGTAGCGCAGGATCACCACCGCCAGCAGCACCACCACCAGCGCCACCACGCCGATGCACAGATACAAAAGCACATGGTCAAGCCATTGCTGCTCGCGCGCAAGTTCGGTCGCGGCGGGCTGGAAGCCGGTGCCATCGGGATGCGGCTTGCCGACCGATTCGAGGGCCGGCAGGCCATCTTGCGCCAGCGCCGCGCCGGCCATCAGGCCGACGGCGGTTGTCGCGGCGGCAAGCCCGGTGACGATGGCCCGCGGGCCGCTGGCAAGACTGGCAAGACGCATGTCGTGTTCCTGTTCGTTGCGCGGCCTGTCCC
>PHEC01000166.1 GCA_002841115.1 Alphaproteobacteria bacterium HGW-Alphaproteobacteria-6
GCATCCCGAACCCGCCCCGAAGCTGCACCAGAGCCAGGAGGACAGCAACGCGCTGGTGATGTCCTTTCTCGCGGTGCGCCAGACGCTGGGCTATCTCGGGCTGTTCCTGCCGGCCTCGCTTCTTGTCCATGCCGCGCTACCCGGCGGCAGGCTCGAGGCCTCGATCTCGGATTTCTACTACACCGGCATGGGCGGGGTTCTGGTCGGCACGCTGGTCGCGATCGGGCTGTTCCTGATCAGCTATCAGGGCTATGCGCCCTTGCCGGGCGAGCGGCTGTCGGATCGCCGGCTTTCGCGGATCGCCGGGGTCGCGGCGCTGGGCGTGGCGCTGTTTCCGGTCCACCGCGCCGGCTATCCGGTCTGCACCGTCGCGCCCGACACCTGCTGGATCTTCGGCGCCGCCAGCCATCCCGAGGCGTTGCATTTCGCCGCCGCGATCGTCTTTTTCGCCTGCATGGCGGCCTTCAGCCTGTTCCAGTTCACCCGCGGCGACCGCGATGCCGCCGGGCGACCACGCTGGACGCCGCGCTGCACGCTGTTCATCCTGTGCGGCACCGTCATCGTCGCGGTCATGGTGGCGATGCTGCCCTATTTCTTCGCCGGCCCGGTCGCCAGGGCGCGGATGGCGGCCAGCCACTACCTTTTCTGGTCCGAATCGATCGGCGTCGCCGCCTTCGCGGTCTCCTGGCTGGCCAAGGGGCGCGCCCTTGGCAGCCTCGGGCGCGGCATGGCCCGGCTCGCAAGCCGGGCCTGAGTGCTGCCGGGTTTCGCCGGGTCCGGTTGCCCGACCGCTGGCTACTGGTCAGCCGGCGCGGGGCCGCCCGCCGGCGGGGCCGCCGGTTCGGGGTTGATCAGGGGCGGTGCCGCCGTTTCGGCCGCGCCGGGAAGTGGCGCAGGCGACGCCGAATCCGCCGCCGGCGCCCCGCCGTCGCCGCCCGGTGGCGAACCGGCCAGCCAGAAGGCGAGGGCAAGCACCGCCACGATGACCGCGACAATCAGCACGACGCCTCCGGTGCCGCCCTCGGGCCGTGCCCGATGATTGGCCTCGGGCCGCGCGCGATAGCTGGCGCGCGACGGATCATGAGAGGATCGACCGGCCAGTTGCTGTTCATAGTCCATGATCGGCTCCTTTCTCTATGGAAGGCCGGATCAGGATCGCCGCTTTGCCGGGCAATGGCCATAAGCGGATTTTGTCTCGGCCAGGGGATGCCGAAACCGCCGCCACAGGGTCGCGCGTTTCCGCCGACCGGCCTGCCGTGCCGCCGTTGCGCCGCCTCAATTCTCGTTGATGTCGCGGTCCCAAAGCTTGATCTGCCCGCGCCGCACCCCCAGCACCCGGCGCAAGGCCGCCCAGCCGGCCAGCGCCGCCAGCGCGAAGACGAACAGCAGCACCGCGAGCGAGCCGCCAAGGATGCCCAGCCACAACAGCGCCCCGGTCACCGCCGCCCCGATCGCGAAGCCGAGAAGGATGAAGCCCGGCACCACCACCTCAAGCGCCGCCAGCACCGCCCCGGCGATCATCCACACCCACCATTCGGCCCAGAGCATCACGCCCGTCCCTTCAGCATCCGGAACGCATCGCCAAAGGCGTCAAGCGCCTGCGCCGGCACGATCACCACCTGCTTGCCCGCCCCCTCGCCGACCTTGGTCAGCGCCTCGACCTGCTTCAGCGCGACCTGATACTGCGCCGCCTCCAGCCCGTTCTCGCGGATCGCCACGGCGATCACCCCGGTCGCATAGGCCTCGGCATCGGCCAGCACCCGGCGCGCCTTGGCCTCCTGCTCGGCGGCGTAAAGATCGGCGTCGGCGTTCAGCTCGACCGAGCGTTTCTTGCCCTCGGCCTCGGTCACCGTCGCGCGGCGCGCCCGCTCGGCGTTCAACTGCTGCAGCATCGCCGCGCGCGTCGCATCGTCGAGGTTGACGTCAAGGATCTCGGCCCGCGTCACCTCGACGCCCCAGTCATCGACCATGGCGCTGACCTGGTCGCGCACCCGCTCGATCAGCTGGGCGCGGTTCGACTGCACCTGATCCAGTTCCAGCTTGCCGATCTCGGATCGCACGATCCCCGCCACCGTCGTCGCGATCGCGCCATCGACATCGCGGATCCGGTAGACGGTCTTTTCCGGCTCGGTGATGCGGTAGAATACGCTGGTCTCGACCTTGACCAGCACGTTGTCCGAGGTGATCGCGTCCTGGCTTGCCGTCGGAAGTTGCCGTTCCAGCACCGAGATGCGGTGCGCCACCCGGTCGAGGAACGGCACGATGAAGTTGATCCCGGGCCCGAGAACCGCGCGCAGCCGGCCAAAGCGTTCGACCACATGCTTTTCGGACTGCGGCACGATCCGCACACCCAGAACGATGCTGATGATGATCAAGAGCGCCAGCGACAGGAACACCCCGTTGCCGCCGATCACCTCGCCAAGAACCTGCCCGATATCCATCAATGCCTCCCGAAAATTCCCGCCTGGACTATGCCTGCCGTCTCGCGCCGAGAAAAGGGGCAAGACATCCGGTGCCCGACCGGCGTGCCGAAATGCTGCGGCAGCGCACCGGTTTGACATTCGCCCGCGCCGCATGATCTAGCAAGGAGATCATCGAAAGGCGCACCCCATGCAGGCAACCGATCTTCCCGCGGCCCGGTCCCCGGACCGGCATGACGGCGCGGCCGGCACCGCCGCGCCGGCGGGCGTGGTGCCGGGCTTGGCGACGATGCGGGTCGAGGGGATGTCCTGCGCCTCCTGTGTCGGCCGGGTCGAGCGCGCGCTTGGCGCGGTTGCCGGCGTGACCGCGGCCCGGGTCAATCTGATGGCCGGCACCGCCACCGTTGATCTGGCCGGCCCGGCCGATGCGCCGGCGCTGATCGCCGCCCTCGCCGGCGCCGGCTATCCCGCCGCCGAGACCGAGAGCCGGCTGGCGATCGCGGGAATGAGCTGCGCCTCCTGCGTCGGGCGGGTCGAGCGCGCCCTGGCCGCCCTGCCCGGCGTGACCGCGGCCGAGGTCAACCTGGCCACGAACCAGGCCCTTGTCCGCCATGTTGCCGGCCTTGTCACCGCCGAGGCGCTGGCCGCGGCGGCGACCGGGGCGGGCTATGACGCACGCCCGATCGGCGTCGGTGACGCGGCCGCCGACAGCGACGGAAGCGACCGGCAGGCCGCCGAGGCGCTTGCGCTGCGCCGGCGCGCGGGCTTGGCCGCACTGCTTGGCCTGCCGGTGGTGATCCTGGCGATGGGCGGCCATCTGGTGCCGGCCTTTCATCACTGGACCCTCGCCACGCTGGGCGAGGCCGGGTCCTGGCGGATCCAGTTCCTGTTGACTGCGGCGGTCCTTTTCGGCCCCGGCTTCGTCTTTCTGCGCCACGGCCTGCCGGCGCTGCTGCGCGGCGCGCCCGAGATGAATTCGCTGGTCGCCATCGGCAGCCTTGCCGCCCTCGGCTATTCGTCGGTCGCGACCTTCGCGCCCGGCCTGCTGCCCGAGGCGGCCCGCGTGGTCTATTTCGAGGCGGCGGCGGTGATCGTCACCCTCATCCTCGTCGGCCGGATGCTCGAAGCGCGCGCCAAGGGCCGGGCCGGCGCGGCGATCCGTCGGCTGGTGGCGCTGCGCCCGGCCACGGCGCGGGTCGAGCGCGCCGGCGGTATCACCGTCGAGGTTCCGGTCGGCGATCTGCGGACCGGCGACGTCATCCGGCTGGCACCGGGCGAGAGGGTGGCGCTGGACGGGATCGTCACCGAGGGCGAGGGCTGGATCGACGAGAGCATGCTGACCGGCGAGCCGGCGCCGGTCGCCAAGGCACCGGGCCGGCCGGTCACCGGCGGCAGCGTCAATGGCACCGCGGCGCTGGCCTTCCGGGTCACCGCGACCGGCGCCGATACCGTCCTGGCCCGGATCATCCGGATGGTCGAAGAGGCGCAGGGCGCGAAACTGCCGGTTCAGGCGCTGATCGACCGGGTCACCCGCTGGTTCGTTCCGGCGGTGATGGCGCTGGCGCTGGTCACCGTCGGCCTCTGGCTCGGCTTCGGCCCCGAACCGGCGCTGACCCATGCGCTGGTCGCCGGTATTTCGGTGCTGATCATCGCCTGCCCCTGCGCGATGGGGCTGGCCACCCCGGTCTCGATCCTGGTCGGCACCGGGCGCGGGGCCGAACTGGGTGTGCTCTTCCGTCGCGGCGATGCGCTGCAACGGCTGGCCGAGGCCGGGACCGTCGCCTTCGACAAGACCGGCACGCTGACCGAAGGCCGCCCGCGCATGACCGACCTTGTCGTCGCGCCGGGGCAGGACGGCGACCGGGTGCTGGCACTGGCCGCCGGCGCCGAGGCGCGGTCCGAACATCCGCTGGCCGGGGCGATTCTGGCCGCGGCGGCCGAGCGCGGCCTGACGCTGCCACCGGCCACGGCGGTCCGCGCCCTGCCCGGGCGCGGCCTTGCCGCCGAGGTCGGCGGCCACCGGGTGCTGATCGGCAACGGCCGCGCCCTGACCGAGGCCGGCATCGCGACCGATGCCCTTGCCGGGCAGGCCGCGGCCTGGGCCGGTGCGGCAAAGACAGCAATTTTCGTTGCCATCGACGGCAAGGCGGCGGCGCTGATCGCGGTCTCGGATCCGCTCAGGCCGGGTGCCGCGGCGGCGGTCGCGGCGCTGCATGCGCTCGGGCTGCGCACCGCGATGATCTCGGGCGACAGCCGCGCCACCGCCGAGGCGGTCGCCCGCGCCCTCGGCATCGACACGGTCACCGCCGAGGTGCTGCCCGAGGGCAAGGTCGCCGCCCTTGCCGCGCTGCGCGGCGCCGGCGGGCTGGCCTTTGTCGGCGACGGCATCAACGACGCCCCGGCGCTGGCCGCCGCCGATACCGGCATTGCCATCGGCACCGGCACCGATGTCGCGATCGAGGCGGCCGAGGTCGTCCTGATGCGCGGCGATCCGGCCGCCGTCGCCACCGCGATCCGGCTGTCGCGCGCGACGATGCGCAATATCCGCCAGAACCTGGTCTGGGCCTTCGGTTACAACGTGCTGTTGATCCCGGTCGCCGCCGGGCTTCTCTATCCGCTGAACGGGATGCTGCTGTCGCCGGCGCTGGCGGCGGCGGCGATGGCGTTGTCGTCGGTCTTCGTCGTCAGCAACGCGCTGCGCCTGCGCCGCGCCGGCTGAGCGGCGCCCCCCGGATCTCTCATTCGCAAACCCTCAGTCGCGGGCCCTCAGTCGCGGGCCCGCAGCACCGCGGCGGGGCGCGCGGCCAGCGGGCGCAGCGCGAAGGCAAGGCCGGCCAGAAGCGTCGCCAATGCCCCGCCGGCGACGATCACCAGGGCCGAGACCGGCTCGAACCGATAGGGCGCCTCCATCACGAAGCGCATCACCGCCCAGCCGGCGACGGCACCGAAGCCGATCGCCACCAGCCCGGCCGCCGCCCCCATCAGCGCCGAGCGCAGCGCGAAGCTTGCCAGCACCTGCGCCCGGGTCGCGCCGAGGGTCCTGAGAACCGCCGCCTCGTAGATCCGCGCCGTCTCGCCCGCCGCCGCCGCGCCGATCAGCACCACCACACCGGTCAGCAGCGTCACCCCGGCGGCGATCGTCGTCGCCTTCGCGATCGCCGACAGCGCCTCGCCGACGCGGCCGATCGCCTCGCGCACGGCGATTGCGGTGATGTTGGGATGGGCGCCGGCCAGATCGCGCAGGATCGCCGCCTCGGACCCGGTCTCGGCGTAGACCGTGGCGATATGGCTATGCGGTGCGCCGGCGATGGCGGCGGGGTTCATCACCATGACAAAGCCCATGCCGGCGGTCGAGAAATCGACCGCGC
>PHEC01000167.1 GCA_002841115.1 Alphaproteobacteria bacterium HGW-Alphaproteobacteria-6
AACGGGATGCGGAAATGCGAACAGGGAGAGAACATCAGGGCTTGCCGATCACGGATTTGTCCATGATTATCGCAGGTTGAATCAATCGAGAGCAGTAGTTCATTGAGGTGAGTTCATGGCGCGCAAAGCATCCCCGATCGGTCCGCATGTTCTGGCGCTGATCGAGGATGCGCGCGTCGACCTCGCCCGAGCTGCCCTTGCCGTGCGCGAGGGCGACAATGAGCCGGAATTCAAGCTGCCCGAGGACGTTCCCGACCTCGCCGACGAAGAATCGGTCGAGGCGTTTCGGCAAGCACTTGTCGAGACGCTGTCGGATTTCGACCGCGATGACCTGCGACCTGCGGAGCAGCGATCACGAAGGATCCGGGCCCTCGCCGAGAAAAAGGGCGTCACCTCGCTCACCACCATTGTCGAGCAACAACTTGATGAGACACGGTCGCAGGAGTTTCACCGGCAGCCAGATGAGCTCTGCAGAAGCATCTGGGCATATCTCCATGAACGCGAAACCTTCGAGGATGCGGAGAGCTTTCACTTCGCCCGACAGTTCCGCGACCACGGCAAGCTCTACGACGCCTTCGAGGTCGAACTGGAGAACCAGGTAGCCCTCGACGCGGCGGCCATCGACGAAAAGGCGCTGGCGTCCAAGATCAAGGGCATGCTCGAGCTGAAGCCCGAGATATCCTGCACGGTCAAGGCGCTTGATCTGCCTGCCACCGATACGCACCCTGCGTCCATCATGCTGATCGTCCGGCACGGTGGCCCGCTTTCGAGCGTCTACGATCACCGGCAAGACGGAAGGCGGGGAACCATCTACTACCGACCGCCGAACGAGGCGACGCTGATCTACACGCCCTCGATGCGGCAGATCGAGGTCTGCGCGGACAGCCCCGTGGTGCGCCAGACGGTCAGCGACTCCTTCGCCGAAGTTGCGCTAGGTCACGACATCTCCCAGAAACCTCTGACCTGGAAGCGCTATAATCTTTCGCGCTTCCGCTCTTCGCTTCTCCTGCAGCCCCCTGAGATCGAAGGGTACGCGTTCGAGTTCGCGCGCGTCATCGAAGCCGAGATCCGGCTGGGAACCTGGCGCCGCAAGCTTCAGCTCAAGGTGACGGTCGACGATGACATCCAGGAGGTTGCCGACCGATATCTCGGGGCGCGGAACATCTTTCGGCGCGCCGAAGCGTTCAGCCGGATCACCATCGCGGTGGCCTACAACGTGATCGGCGATGACAAGCAGCGGACGCTCAATATCACGATTGCGGGCACGAAGAGCTGCAACCTGCAGAGCAAGCCCGATCCGGAGGAACGCAGCCTCGGCTTCGCGCTGCTCAAGGAATGGGGAATCCTGAGCGCGTTCAGGCAAATCGCGCATGATGACCTTCGCGCGATATTTCCCCAGCTTGTTCAACTCCACGACCGGATCGAGGACGAGGTCAGCGGAAGTTATCTGCTGGAACTCGGGCTTGACCCGAAGCGTCTCATCGAAGGCGGCCTGCTCGAGCGCCGCGACCGTCAGGACGTGGTTCTCATCGAGGACGATGACGTCGACGGGGAAGGCGCCGTCAAGCCTTCGGCGACCGAAGGCATGATCCACGCTGTCGGTCCTTTCGGCGAAGATGTCGGCAAGCGCCCCGCGTCGGATGTCGAGATGTTCGCGGTCAACGCTCAGTGGCTTCACGAGACGCTCATGCGCCTGATGAAGCCGCTGCTGAGCAAGCGGGCGGCGCAGATCGTGGACCCGGACCTGACCCTCGTCGGCGCGATCCAGATCGAAGAGGCAGATGTGCCCGTCTATTTCGCCCGACGGCTCAATGATCCCAAAGCGGCGCAGAGACTGGATCTGATGTTGCGCGCGCGGGGCACCGCTGGGGTGGGCATCGTCTTCGCCGCGAGCGAGGAGATGCCGTCACATCTTGGGCCTAACGTCGTCATGCCGCTGCTGTCCCATCTCGCATCGGCGGACGAGGAAATGCTGTTCGCGCGCGACGGAATAGAACTCGCGTACCGAGACGGGCTTTCACTCGCACGCGGGGGCGTGTCCCCGCGGGTGGTTCGGACAGGTAAGCAGTCCGGCACGCTGTTCATTCCTGGCAGGGAGCCGCTTCACCTCGCTGGGAACGATCAACTTACGATCTTCGAGCGCCTGGTGGTCGCAGCCGCGAAAGGCAGTCCCGACGTTCAGGTAAAGGCGTTGATGGAAGGCTTCGAGTCCAGAAGCCCCCAGCAGGCGTTCCGGAAGGAGACCTGGGACAGCATCCGGGACGTCTATATCGGCAAGGGTGCGAAGAACGGATATTGGCGACTGCTACTCACTGCGCAGCCGACCGAAGCCGTGGCCGAGCCAGCCGAGGAAGCGACCGTCTAACAGCGGTCTAACATGCGGCGGGAGACGGTCTAACAAACCGCTGATTACTGGAAGGGCTCCACATAGAGGAGCACTTCCATGCCGACTCCCTTCCCCCCGCGCCAGGCAGCCCCGACGAGCTGGTCCGGCGCCGCGAAGACCAAGCCCACCACCCACAACTCGGAATGGCGCTGCACGCGCTGTGACAAGCTGCTCGGCGTCTGCCGGGACGGCCGCATGCACCTGCGCTTCGCGCGGGGGCACGAGTATCTCGTGGGCTTCCCGGTTCAGGCCACCTGCCGCGGCTGCGGCACGCTGAACCACGCGACCGCACCCGCGCGCTGACGCGCGCATTCACCCAACCCCCTGAAATCGCAGAGACGCGCGACGTCCTGACCTGGCCACGAGAAGGCGCCGGACGCCTGGCCGCAAGGCAGGCGTCCGATGTCCTTCGCGTGGCACGAGATCCGTGATCACCTCATGCATTCATCCACGAACCTTCACTTCCAACGCAGTTTCGACGCCATCCGGCGTGCGCAGGCCCCCCTCGCGCCGTTTCGGGATCCGGCGGCCCTGCTGGACGGGCTGCATAGCACCCCCGGCGATCCCGCCCGGAAAAACCTGATCCTCTCCGCGCTCGTCAGGGCGGCGCAAGGCGACGGGCCTGCGTCCGACTGCGCCCTGACGCTGCTGTTGCTGGCGCTCTGGCCCGGCCTCGACGCCATCCGGCGCCGGTCGATCTGGCGCAGGCTCGGCGCCGCCGACGAGGTCGCCTCCGACGTGCTGGCGCGCACCACCGAGGCGGTCCGCGGCCTCGACCTCGGGCGCGTCAACTGGATCGCAGCCACGGTGCTGCGGAATGTCGAGCGCGACATGATCCGTGTGCGCCAGCGCGACCAGGCACGCGAACATCTCGCCAGCGGCGCCGATCCCGACGAGGTGGCGGACAGCGGCGACAGCGGGATCGGCGCAACCGGGTACGCACGGCTGAACGACGCCGTTCGGAAGCTGCTCGGCGACGACGCCCTGCTGGTGATCCGCGTGGCGATCGAGGGTTTCTCGCAAGCCGAGGTCGCCGTCGAACTGGGGCTGACCGAGGCCGCCGCCCGCAAGCGCTACCAGCGCGCGATGCGCCGGCTGAACGACGCCCTCCAGGAAATCCCCTGAACCGATGTCCCGATCCGGTCCCGCCGGTGGCTTTTTCCATTCGAGCGCCCCGAGCGCCTTCCCTCCAACCGAAAGCAGACACGCATGAACCGCACTGCCGATCTGTCGCTCGAGGATTTCAGGCGTCTTCCGGGGCTCTATCGCCGCTGGGAACTGACCGAGGTCTGCGAGCCCAACCGCAACTATCAGATCGAGGACGCCGGCACCCACGCCGACGGGACGCCGCTGTTGGCGATCTACGTCGCCGAGCCCGCGCCCGACGTTCGCGAGGCCGCGTGATGGGCCTCCTCGATCACATCATCTCACGGAGAAAAGCCATGCCGGACCAGCCGGACGACATCACCCGTCTTCGCAAGGCGAGCTACGCGCTCGAAGACCTCCCCGAAACCATCGCCTTCCCGCAGCGCCCCGGCGACGAGCCGCGCGAGCCTTTGCCGGTCGTCGAGGCGACCGTCGACGAGATCGCCTTCGCGATCGTGGAAGCGGAGCGCGAGAGCACGGTCGCCTACCGCCGCGCCGACGCGCTGAAGCGCCTCTACAGGCTGGCTCGCGAGGCGGGGTGCATCGGCGCAGATCGCGCCGCCGCCGCAGTGATGAAGAAGGAGGGCCAGTGATGGCCCTTCCCATCATCGGCGCCGACGAACGGCTCGCGCAGCGCAAGGGCATTAAGGGCGTGATCTTCGGCCGGTCCGGCATCGGCAAGACAAGCCTGCTCTGGACGCTGAACGCCTCGACAACGCTCTTCCTCGACCTCGAGGCCGGGGATCTGGCGGTCGAGGGGCTGGAGATCGACACGCTCCGGCCCCGCACCTGGAAGGAGTGCCGCGATTTCGCAGTGTTCATCGGCGGGCCGAACCCGGCGCTGCGCGAGGACCAGCCCTACAGCCAGGCGCATTTCGACGAGGTCTGCGGGCGCTACGGCGATCCGGCGGTGATCGAGAAGTACGAGACCGTCTTCATCGACTCGATCACCGTGGCCGGGCGGCTCTGCTTCCAGTGGTGTCGCGGCCAGCCCGAGGCTTTCTCGGAGAAGACCGGCAAGCCCGACATCCGCGGCGCCTACGGGCTGCACGGCCGCGAGATGATCGGGTGGCTGACCCATCTGCAGCACACGCGCGGCAAGCATGTCTGGTTCCTGGGCATCCTCGACGAGCGGCTCGACGACTTCAACCGCAAGGTCTTCCAGCCGCAGATCGACGGCTCGAAGACCGGGCTGGAGCTGCCGGGGATCGTCGATCAGGTCATCACCATGGCCGACATCCCGGACCCCGGCGGCCAGCCGCAGCGCGCCTTCGTCTGCCAGACGCTGAACCCCTGGGGCTATCCGGCCAAGGACCGTTCCGGCCGCCTCGACAGGGTTGAGGCCCCGCATCTCGGCCGGCTGATGGAGAAGATCCAGCGTCCCGCGGCGCCAGCCTCCGAACGCCTGACCTGGCCGCCAGTGACGCCCGCCGATCATCCCGCCTCCGCGCAGGAGCCCGGCCATGGCTGAGCGCATCTCGCCACGCCCGGTGTCCCGATGCGGTCGCCGGGGTGGCTTTTCCCTTCTGACGCCGCTGCGCGTCCCATCCTCCAACTGAAAGGAGCCGCGCAATGTCCGGACCCTGGAACGACTTCAACTCCGCCCAATCCAACACCAACGTCCTCCCGAAGGGCACGCTCGCCAAGGTGCGCCTGACGCTCCGCCCGGGCGGCTTCGACGACCCCTCGCAGGGCTGGACCGGTGGCTGGGCGCGCCGCGCCGCCACCGGCGCCGTCTATCTCGACGCCGAATACACGGTGCTCGAGGGGCCCTATGCCCGGCGCAAAATCTGGTCGCTGATCGGCCTCTACAGCCCGAAGGGCCCGGACTGGGCCAACATGGGCCGGGGTTTGATCCGCGGCATCCTCAATTCGGCGCGCGGCGTGTCCGACAAGGACAACTCGCCGGAGGCGCAGGCGCGCCGCCGCATCAACGGCTTCGGCGATCTCGACGGGGTCGAGTTCGTCGCCCGCATCGACATCGGCACCGACACCAACGGCGAGGACAAGAACGAGATCCGCGCTGCCGTCACGCCCGACCATCGCGACTACGCCGCGCTGATGGGCACGGTCGCGCCGCAGTTCGCCGCCGCCCCGGCGCAGGGCCACGCTCCGCAGCAGCCCACCACGGCCACCCAGCCTAGCCAGCCCGCGTCCGCCCCCGGCGCCGCCGGTCGGCCGAGCTGGGCGCAGTAAGGGGGAGACCGGCCATGCGCCTGCGCCCCCGCCAGAAGACCTTCG
>PHEC01000168.1 GCA_002841115.1 Alphaproteobacteria bacterium HGW-Alphaproteobacteria-6
CCGGCTGCCGATGCCGGGTCCACGCCGCATGCGCAGGCTGCCGGCGAGGCTGCGGGCGGTGCCGGGGGGCGCGGCGATCGCAAGGGGCCGAAGGGTCCGAAGGGCCACAAGGGCGGCGCCAAGGGCGGCCGCGAGCGGCGTGACGACAGCCGCGGCGACACGCCCGCCGCCCAGTCGGCGCGGCGCTACGAATCGCGCCCCGAGCGCAAGGACCGGATCGACCCCGACAACCCTTTCGCCGCCGCCCTGATGGCCCTGCGCGACAAGATCTGAACCGGGGCGGATGACCGGCGAAACCCGCATCCGCCTCGACAAGTGGCTGTGGCAGGCACGGGCCTTCCGCAGCCGCAGCCTGGCCGCCGCGGCGGTCTTGGCCGGGCGGGTGCGGATCAACGGCGTGCCGACGCAGCGCCCGGCCGATGCGGTCGGCCCGGGCGATGTGCTGACCTTCTCGCAAGGCAGCATGGTCCGGCTCTGGCGCGTCCGCGCCGCCGGCACCCGGCGCGGCCCGGCAGCCGAGGCGCAGGGGCTTTACGACGATCTCGACGGCGGCGCGCGTGGCCATGACCTGAACGGCGGCGCGAACGGCGGTGCCCCGCGGCCCGGCGCCGCGGAATGATCGTCCGCGTCGTGCGGTGAACGCGGGCCGGGTGTCCTTTGCGCCGTGCCGCGTCTTGAATGATCCCGGCCTTGGGGCTAGGTAGCGTGCGGATGGACACGCCGGGACCCTCGCCATGACCTATGTCGTCACCGACAATTGCATCGCCTGCAAATATACCGACTGCGTCGAGGTCTGCCCGGTGGATTGTTTCTACGAGGGCGAGAACATGCTGGTCATCCATCCCGACGAATGCATCGACTGCGGCGTCTGCGAACCCGAATGCCCGGCCGATGCGATCCGTCCCGATACCGAACCGGACCTGGAGAAATGGGTCGAGTTCAACCGCAAGTATTCCGAGGCCTGGCCGGTGATCACCCAGCGCAAGGACCCCTTGCCCGAGGCCGAGACCCGCGACGGCGAGACCGGCAAGCTTGAAAAATACTTCTCCGAGGCGCCGGGCGAGGGCGACTGAGACGCGCGCGCCCCGGGCCGGCTGCGACAGGCTGACGCAGGGCGGCGGGTAGGGCGGCACCGACCGATTCGACCCGATCTGTCGCAAACCGGCGATGATTCGGGCGGGAACCGGCCGCAGCGGTCGGGCCGGGGCTGATTCGCCCTGGTCACATCTGCGTGCAGCGCCTTGAGAAGGCAGCCATTCCCGGTCTTTGACGGATGCGGCACTTTGAATTCGTGTTCGTTCGTGATATATTTTTGTCATAACTGGATGAGGCCACCTGACATCACCGCAATGCCAAACGCTTGCGGGGGTGCTTTTCAGCGACTGTTGTTCCGTTCTCCGTCGGCGAAGGCGCCGCGGCGTGGCAGCTGTCGCCGAAAATCCCGGGGCACTGCGAGGATGAAGCGACCATGAGCAAGACCAAGAAGTCCGACTTCCGCCCGAACGACTTTGTCGTCTACCCGGCGCATGGCGTCGGCAAGATCATGTCGATCGAGGAACAGGAGATCGCCGGACTGCGTCTGGAACTGTTCGTGATCTCCTTCGAGAAGGACAAGATGACGCTCAGGGTGCCGACCCACAAGGCGACCGAGATCGGCATGCGGCAGCTGTCGTCGCCGGACCTCGTGACCCGCGCGCTGGAAACCCTGAAGGGAAAGGCCAAGGTCAAGCGGGCGATGTGGTCGCGCCGCGCCCAGGAATACGAGCAGAAGATCAACTCGGGCGATCTTCTGTCGATCGCCGAGGTGGTGCGCGACCTGCACCGCTCGGACGATCAGCGCGAGCAGTCCTATTCCGAGCGCCAGCTTTACGAGGCGGCGCTGGAGCGGCTGACCCGCGAGGTTGCGGCGGTGTCGGGCACCGACGAGGCCGGCGCGCAGAAGACCGTCGACGAGGTCCTGGTCTCGCGCGCCGCCTGACCGCGGCCGCCTTGCGTTGTCTGCCGGAATTGGATCGGGCGCCCCCCTCGGGCGCCCGTATCGCATTGGCTGGCCGTTATGCAGCGCCCTGGCCCGCGCGCCGCTATTCGGCCGCGGTGTCCGAGGCCTCGGGCCGGTCCTGCTCTGGCGAGAAGCGCGCCTGAAGTGCTGCTTCCAGATCGCGGTTCAGCGCCTTGGCCCGCTCGATATAGGCCGGGTTGCGTTCGGCCGGCACGCCGGGGATCCAGACCTCGGCCAGATCGCGGATCGCCTCGCGGTCGAGCTTGAAGAAGATCTTGTATAGCTCGGAGGCCTCGTATTCGCTCAGCCCGACGTTTTCGAGCACATAGCGCCCGGCGCGCAGGCTTGAATCGAAATATTCCCGCACGATGTCATTGGCCCCGGCGCGGTTCAGCTCGAACACATGGTCGCGGTCGCGGGCCCGGGCGACGATGTGCAGGTCAGGGTTGGTGCGCCGGGCATGGGCGACCAGCCGGGTCGCCGCCGCCTTGTCGTCAAGGCAGACCACCAGAACCCGCGCCGTCTCCAGCCCGGCCGCCTTCAGAAGTTCCGGCCGGGTCGGGTCGCCGACATAGCCCTTGAAGCCGAAGCGGCGCAGAAGCTCGATCACCTTCAGGTCATGGTCCAGCACCGTGGTCTTGAAGCCCGACATGGTGACCATGCGGTTGACGACCTGGCCGAAGCGGCCGACGCCGGCGATGATCACCGGCTGCTGGTCGTCGATCGCATCGTCGGTGACCGCCTCGCTCTCGTCCTTCATCCGCCGCGCCAGCACGTCGTGGAGGATGAAGAACAGCGGCGTCAGCAGCATCGAGAAGGCAATGACCAGAAGCAGGGTCTGGGCAAGCGACTCGGGGATGATCCGCTGCTTCAGCGCGAAGGCGCTGAGCACGAAGCCGAATTCGCCGGCCTGGGCGAGGCCGAGGGTGAAAAGCCACTGGTTGCGCCCCTTCAGGCGAAAGGCCCGGCCGAGGCCGTAAAGCACCGCGCCCTTGGCCGCCATCAGCGCCAGCGTCAGCCCGGCGATGGTGACCGGATCGCGCCAGAAGACCGCGACATCGATGCCGGCGCCGACGGTGATGAAGAAAAGCCCCAAAAGCAGCCCCTTGAAGGGCGCGATGTCGGATTCAAGCTCGTGGCGGAATTCCGAGTTGGCCAGCACCACGCCGGCAAGGAAGGTGCCAAGCGCCGGCGACAGCCCGACCAGCAGCATCAGCGAGGCGATCGAGACGACGATGGCCAGCGCCAGCGCGGTGTTGATCTCGCGCAGCCGGGCGGCATGGACGAAGCGGTAGACCGGCCGCACCAGGTATTGCCCGACCAGCACGGTGGCGGCGACCGCGCCCAGCGTGACCAGCGTCACCCCCCATCCCGGCAGGCTTTCGATCAGCGAGATCGCGGCATGGCTGCCGCCCTCGCGCGCCGCCTCGGCCTGGGCCAGGGCGCGCGCCCCGGGCAGCGCCAGCAAGGGCAGGAGCGCCAGCATCGGGATCACCGCGATGTCCTGCATCAGCAGCACCGAAAAGGTGCTGCGCCCGCCGGCGGTCTGCATCAGCCGCTTTTCGCTGAGCGTCTGCAGGACGATCGCGGTCGAGGACAAGGACAGGATCGCCCCCAGCGTCAGCGCGATGCGCCAGCTTTGCCCCAGCGCCAGAGCGCAGGCCGTCACGATCGCGGTGGTGACCAGGATCTGCAACCCGCCGAGGCCCAGAAGCCGGTCGCGCATCGCCCAGAGCGCCTTCGGCTCAAGCTCCAGTCCGATCAGGAACAGCATCATCACCACGCCGAATTCGGCGAAATGCTGCAGGTCGGCGGTTTCCGACCCGACCAGCCCGAAGACCGGGCCGATGACGATGCCGGCCATCAGATAGCCCAGCACCGAGCCGAGCCCGAGCCGCGAGGCGACCGGCACCGCGACCACCATCGCGATGAGGTAGAGCGAGGCCTGGAACAGGAAGGCTTGCATCGCGGGGCTTTCAGGTCGGCAGCGGGGCGTCGGGCTTGAACTGGTCGAGGACGATCTGGCTTTGCACCCGGGCCACCGAAGGGTGCGGCAGAAGCACATGCTGGATGAGGTCGTTGAGCGCGGCAAGCCCGGCGCAATAGACGCGCAGCAGGTAATCGGCCTCGCCGGTCAGGGTCCAGGCGCTGGTGATCTCGGGGCGGGTGGCAATCAGCCGGGCAAAGGCCTGGGCATGGTCGGCGCCGTGGCCGCGCATCTGGATCTGGATGAAGGCCTGCACCGTCAGGCCGAGGCGGACCGGGTCAAGCCGTGCCGCATAGCCGCGGATCAGCCCCTCGGCCTCGAGCCGCTGGCGCCGCCGGCCGGCCTGGCTCGGCGAGAGGTTGAGCGCTTCGCCGAGTTCCTGCGCGGTCAGATGGGCATTGCGTTGCAGTGCCGCCAGAAGCCGCGAATCGGTCTCGTCCAGAATGGTGCGGGATTCCTGCATGATTTGTGATCATAATGCGGGAAATATGCGTTTGCACATCAATTTACCGTTTCATTTGCGCAACATCCGCGTGACGGGCGCGGTAAACTCGCGGTGCGAGCGAACAGGAGGCATCACCCATGGGCCCTTTCCCCCATTCCGCGCCGAAATCAGTGATTTCGGCCGAAAATCCCGCCGGAACCGATGGATTCGAATTTGTCGAATTCGCCCATCCCGAGCCTGACGAACTGCGCGCGCTCTTCGCCCGCATGGGCTACGGGCTGGTCGCCCGGCACCGCAGCAAGGCGATCGAGCTCTGGCAGCAGGGCGACATCACCTATGTGCTCAATGCCGAGCCAGGCAGCCATGCCGCGCGTTTTGCCGCCGAACACGGGCCCTGCGCCCCGGCGATGGGCTGGCGTGTCGTCGATGCCAAACGGGCCTTCGACCATGCCGTCGGGCTTGGCGCAGAGCCCTATATGGGCGAGGACCGGACGATGGATGTGCCGGCGATCCGCGGCATTGGTGGGTCGTTGATCTATTTCATCGACAGCTATTACGAGACCTCGCCCTACAACGCCGAATTCGACTGGCAGGCGGCGTCGAAGCCGGCCGGCGTCGGGTTCTACTATCTCGACCACCTCACCCATAACGTCCACCGGGGCAACATGGACAAGTGGTTCGACTTCTACCATCGGCTGTTCAATTTCCGCGAGATCCGCTTTTTCGACATCGAAGGCAGGTTCAGCGGGCTTTACAGCCGGGCGCTGACCAGCCCCTGCGGCCGGATCCGCATCCCGATCAACGAGGACCGCGGCGAGACCGGGCAGATCGTCGAATACCTCAAGCGCTACAAGGGCGAGGGGATCCAGCATATCGCGGTCGGGACCGAGGATATCTACGCCGCCACCGAGGCGGTCCACGAGCGCGGGCTGCGCTTCATGCCGAAGCCGCCGGCCAGCTATTACGAGATGAGCCGCGAGCGGGTGAAGGGCCATGAAGAGCCGCTCGACCGGCTGGAGCGGCACGGCATCCTGATCGACGGCGAGGGCGTGCTGGGCGGCGGCGAGACGCGGATCCTTCTGCAAATCTTCTCGAAGACCGTGGTCGGGCCGATCTTCTTCGAGTTCATCCAGAGGAAGGGCGACGACGGCTTCGGCGAGGGCAATTTCAAGGCGCTCTTCGAATCGATCGAGGCCGACCAGATCGCCCGCGGCGTGCTTTAGGGTCTGTTGAGTATCAGGATTCCCTTGTTGTCTGATTTCTGATTCAAGCTTTCCAAAGGGGAGGTTTGGATGCCGGTTGACCGCTACATCATTAC
>PHEC01000169.1 GCA_002841115.1 Alphaproteobacteria bacterium HGW-Alphaproteobacteria-6
GAGGGCGGACCCGCCGGCAGCTTGCGTCCTTCCCTGGGGCCCATCCGGCGCCCCCCGGCAGATCACCCCAGAACGCTGTCGCAGCGGGCACAGGTGCCCGGGTGCGCGTGGCTGCCGACATCGGGCAGGATCTTCCAGCAGCGCTGGCATTTCTCGCCCTCGGCCGGCTCGAAGACCACGCCGACGCCCGGCACCTCGGGCAGGCGGAACGCCTCGGCCGGGGCCGGGTCGGCGGTCAGGACCAGACCCGAGGTGATGCAGAGATCGGCGAAATCGACCGATTTCAGCGCCGCAAGCACCGCCGGATCCTCGACATGGACCACCGGCGCCGCTTCCAGCGACGCCCCGATCACCTTGGCGGTGCGCTGCACCTCGAGGGCGGCGGTGACGACCCGGCGCACCCGGCGGATCGCCTCCCATTTCTGCGCCAAGGGCTCGTTCAGCCAGTCGGCCGGGGTCTCGGGCATGTCCTGCAGATGGACCGAGCCCGCCTCGCCGGGGAACCGGCAAAGCCAGACCTCCTCCATGGTGAAGACCAGGATCGGCGCCAGCCATGTCACCAGCCGGTGAAAGAGCAGATCAAGCACGCTGCGCGCCGCGCGGCGGCGCAGGCTGCCGGCGGCGTCGCAGTAAAGCGCGTCCTTGCGGATGTCGAAATAGAGCGCCGACAGATCGACCGTGCAGAAGGTGAAAAGCGTCTGGAACACCCCCTGGAAGTCGTATTTCGCATAGCCCCTGCGCACGACGTGATCGAGTTCGGCCAGCCGGTGCAGCACCCAGCCCTCCAGTTCCGGCATCTCGTCCGGCGCCAGCCTTTCGGCCTCGGTGAAGCCGTCGAGATTGCCGAGAAGGAAGCGCAAGGTGTTGCGCAGCCGCCGGTAGCTGTCGGCGGTGCCCTTGAGGATCTCCCTGCCGATCCTGAGGTCCGAGGTGTAGTCCGACTGCGCCACCCAGAGCCGCAGGATATCGGCGCCGTATTCGTCGATCACCGCCTGCGGCGCCACCGTGTTGCCGAGCGACTTGGACATCTTCATGCCCTTCTCGTCGAGCGTGAAGCCATGCGTCAGCACGCCGCGATAGGGTGCCCGCCCCTTGGTCGCGCAGGCCTGCAGCATCGAGGAATGAAACCAGCCGCGATGCTGGTCGGTGCCCTCGAGGTAAAGATCGGCAATGCCGTCCTTGGTGCCGTCCGCCCGGTCGCGCAGCACGAAGGCATGGGTCGAGCCACTGTCGAACCAGACATCGAGCACGTCGAAGACCTGTTCATAATCGGACGGATCGACGATGCCGGAAAGGGTATTTTCCTTGAATCCTTGCACATACCAGACATCGGCGCCACCCGCCTCGAAGGCGGCGGTGATCCGGGCGTTGACCACATCGTTCCTGAGCAGGAAGTCCGGGTCCGTGGGCCGCGCGCCCTTTTTCACGAAGCAGGTCAAGGGCACGCCCCAGGCGCGCTGGCGCGACAGCACCCAGTCGGGCCGCGCCTCGATCATCGAATAGAGCCGGTTGCGCCCGGTCGAGGGCGTCCATTCGACAAGCTCGTCGATCGAGGTCAGCGCCCGGGCGCGGATCGTCTCGCCATACTGACCCATCCCGTCATCTAGCGGGCGGTCGATGGCCGCGAACCATTGCGGCGTGTTGCGGTAGATCAGCAGCGCCTTCGAGCGCCAGCTATGCGGGTAGCTGTGCTTGATCTTGCCCTTGGCGAACAAGGCACCGGCATAGGCCAACTGCTTGATCACCGAGACATTCGCCGGCCCCTCCTTGCCATCCGGCTGGATGATCGCCTGCCCGCCGAACAAGGGCAGGTCGGCGCGGAAACTGCCATCCGGCTCGACGTTCCAGGTCATCGCCAGGCCGAACTTCAGCCCCATCTGATAGTCGTCGTCGCCGTGGCTCGGCGCGGTATGCACGAACCCGGTGCCAGCCTCGTCGGTGACATGCGCGCCGGGCAACAGGGGCACGTCGTAGTCCCATTCGCCGTTCGCGCCCGCGACGCCGCGGAAGGGGTGGGCAAGCACCAGCCCGTCCAACTCGTCCGCCGTCACGTCACGGACCCGCGTCACATCCTCGACCCGCGCCGCCGCAAACACCGCCCCGGCCAGCGCATCGGCAAGGATCAACGCCTCGCCCGGACGCGCCGCCGCGGCCTCGCCGACCTCGTAAAGGCCATAGGCGACCCCTGGGTTGAAGGCCACCGCGCGGTTTTGCGGGATGGTCCAGGGCGTCGTCGTCCAGATCAGGACCGTCGCATTCATCTTGGCGAAAATACCTCCGCCGGAGGCCTGCGCGCCAACCACCGGGAACCGCACCCAGACGGTATGGCTGGTATGGTCGTGATACTCGACCTCGGCCTCGGCCAAAGCGGTCTTCTCGACCGGCGACCACATCACCGGTTTCGATCCCTGATAAAGACTGCCGTTCATCACGAACTTCATGAACTCGGCCGCGATCACCGCTTCGGCGTGATAGTCCATGGTCAGGTAGGGGTCGGCCCAGTTGCCGGTGATGCCGAGGCGCTTGAACTCCTCGCGCTGCACGTCGATCCAGCCTTCGGCAAAACTGCGGCATTCCTGGCGGAAGGCGACGGTGTCGACCTCGTCCTTGTCCAGCCCCTTGGCGCGATACTGCTCCTCGATCTTCCATTCGATCGGCAGGCCGTGGCAGTCCCAGCCCGGCACATAGCGCGCGTCAAAGCCCATCATCTGGCGCGACCGCACCACCATGTCCTTCAGCACCTTGTTCAGCGCATGGCCGATGTGCAGGTGCCCGTTGGCGTAAGGAGGCCCGTCGTGGAGGACGAAACCCTCGCGCCCGGTCTTTTCGCGCAAGCGGTCATAGATGCCGATCCGCTCCCAGCGCGCCAACCAGTCGGGCTCGCGCGCCGGCAGGCCGGCGCGCATCGGAAAGTCGGTCTGCGGCAGAAAGACGCTGCCGCGATAATCGGGGGGGGTGTCGGTCGTGTCGGCGCACATCGCGGGCGGTCCTCGTGACAGCAGGGCGGGATAGCGGGGGGGCGGCGGGCAGGCAGCGGGCCGGACGCCAGTGTCCCGGCGCCTGAAGGCTCAGGACGCCGGGCCGCTAATTCGGATGATGATCGCGGCGAGGCCCGTCATGGCCGGCCTTATACGAAGCCGGCCGGCAATGGTAAAGTGGCCGCGGCAACGGGGCCGCGGCAAGCGAGCCGGTTGCACCGACCAGCGACCTGCGGCAGACTCGCCGCGACCACGGAGATCCGATGACCGCCCAGCCCCCGCGCTTTGCCGTGACCGCCGCCGAGATCGACCGCGTGGTCGCCGAGTTCTATGCCGCGATCCGCACCCATCCCGGCCTCGGCCCGGTCTTTGCCGCCCATGTCACCGACTGGCCGGCGCATGAGGCCAGGATCGCGCGGTTCTGGCGCGGGGCGATCCTGTACGAGCCGGGCTATGACGGCAATCCGCTGGCGGTCCACCGTGCCGCCGGCAATGTCCGGCCGGGGATGTTCGATGCCTGGCTCGGGCTTTTCGACGCGGTGCTGGCGCGCAACCTCGCCCCCGAAACCGCCGCCGCCTGGTCCGCACTCGCCCACCGCATCGGCCGTGCGCTGCGCTACGGCCTGATCGGGCCTGCGACCCTGCCCGGCGGCGTGCCGGACCTGCGTCAGCCCCCCTTCGGGCCGCGCTGACCCGCCACCACCGCTCAGCGCTGCGCCTCGGCCCAGTGCGGGCTGATCTCGGGCGCGCTGTTGGCCGGCGCCAGCATGCCGCGGCCCAGGATATGGTCGGCGGCCTTCTCGCCGACCATGATCGAGGGCGCGTTGAGGTTGCCGTTGGTGATGCGCGGAAAGATCGAACTGTCGGCGACGCGCAGCCCCTCGACCCCGATCACCCGCGCCTCCGGGTCGACCACCGCCATCGGGTCGTCGCGCCGCCCCATCCGCGCGGTGCCGCAAGGATGATAGGCGCTCTCGACATGGTCGCGGATGAAGCCGTCGATCCCGGCGTCCGAGACGACCCCGGCGCCGGGCTGGATCTCGTGACGGACATGCGGCGCGAAGGCCGCCTGGGCGAAGATCTCGCGGGTCAGCGCCACGCATTTGCGAAACTCCGCCCAATCGTCGGGATGCGACATCGCGTTGAAGCGGATCACCGCCGGCGCGGCCGGATCGGCCGAGCGCAGAGTGACGGTGCCGCGCGACTTCGACCGCATCGGCCCGACATGGGCCTGAAACCCGTGCCCCTCGGCCGCCGCCCTGCCGTCATAGCGCACCGCGATCGGCAGGAAGTGATACTGGATGTCGGGATAGTCGATGCCCTTGTCCGACCGGATGAAGGCGCAGCTTTCGAACTGGTTCGACGCGCCGATGCCGCCGCCGGTCAACAGCCACTCGGCCCCGACCCGGGCCTTGCCCCAGAGGTTCCAGTATCGAAACAGCGTGTTCGGCTGGCGCGCGGCATATTGCATGTAGACTTCCAGATGGTCCTGCAGGTTCGCCCCGACCCCCGGCCGGTCGGCAACCACCTTGATCCCGTGCCCGGCCAGATGCGCCGCCGGCCCGATCCCCGACAGCATCATAAGCTTCGGCGTGTTGATCGACGAGGCCGCCAGGATCACCTCGGCCCGCGCGCCGATCACCTCGATGCGCCCGCCGCGCTCGACCTCGACGCCGGTGGCGCGGCCCGCCTCGATCACCACGCGGCGCGCCAGGGCCCGCACCACCGTGCAGTTGCCGGTCTTCAGCGCCGGGCGCAGATAGGCATTGGCCGCCGACCAGCGCCGGCCCTTCCAGATCGTCGCCTCCATCGCGCCGAAACCTTCCTGGCGCGCCCCGTTGTAATCCTCGGTGACGGCGTAGCCGGCCTGCCGCCCGGCCTCGACGAAGGCCTGGAAAAGCGGGTTGCGCTGCGGCCCGCGGGTGATGTGCAAGGGCCCGGAATCCCCGCGATAGGCACTTTCCCCGCCGCCGTGCCAGGTCTCCATCCGGCGGAAATACGGCAGCACGTCGGCATAGGACCAGCCCGCCGCGCCGGCCTCGGCCCAATGGTCGAAGTCCCTCACCCAGATGCGGCTCGGGCTCGCTCTTCAGCCCCCAGTCATAGAGCTTCATGTTCATCGGATAGCTGAGCGCGCCGGGCATCTGGATGAAGGGGCCGGCATCGGACCCGCCATATTCGACGACGATCACCCGCCGCCCGGCCCCGGCCAGCCGGTAGGCCAGCGCGCAACCGGCCGAACCGGCCCCGACAATGACGTAATCGGCCTGCATCACGCACCCTCCATCCGGCTGGTCCTGCCGGTCACCGGCATTTCTTCTGTTTCCAAGTACCTCCGCCGGAGGCCTCCGCCCCCTCCCCCGACGCGCGGCCGGCCGCTCAGCCCTGCCCGTCCAGTTCGCGCTCGAGATGTTCCATCACCAGCGCCGCCGCCGCCGCCCCGTCCGGGGCGCCGCGGCGCAGCACCTCGCGGATATAGACCCCGTCGATCAGCGCACCCAGCCCGCGCGCCGCAGCCTCCGCACGCAGCCCGATCAGCGGGCGCAGGTCATGCACCAGGTTCGACTGCAACCGGCGCTGGTAGACCGACAGCAGCCGCTTGGCCTCGGGCAGGGTCTGGGCCAGCACATAGAAGTTCAGCCAGGCGCCGATCACCTCGGCGCGAAAGCTGCCGGGCGCGAAGCTTGCCCGCACGATGGCGCGCAGCCGCGCCCGCGGCCCGCCTTCGGCGGCGACCAGCGCGCCGCGCACCTCGGCCCCGTAAAGCGACAGGATATGGCGCATCGCCGCCAGGAATATCTGTTCCTTCGAGCCGAAGTAGTGATGCGCCAGCGCCGCCGACATGCCGGCCCGCCGGGCGATCTGGCTGACCGTCACATCCAGCGACCCGGCCCGCCCGACCTCGAGGATCGTCGCGCGGACCAGGGCGGCCTTGCGGATCGGCTCCATTCCCAGTTTTGGCATGATTGGCCCCCTTGCTGACCAGCCTGCGCTATCTCAGCGTTTATTGATCCGTCAATCAAGAAAAAACCGAATTCCCGCCAAAGCGCTCTTTGCCGCAGCCCCGCCTTGGGCTAGTCTCGCCCCCATCCCGGGCGGCGACAGCGCAGATTTTCCTTGCCCGGATGGGAACGATGACCGTTTATTGATCCGTCAATCAAGAAACCAGGGAGACCAGACATGATCCTTCGCACCACCCTTCTCGCCAGCGCCGCCACCCTCCTCGCCGGCCCGGCCCTTGCCGCCGGCTGCGACACGGTGATCTTTTCCGATGTCGGCTGGACCGACATCACCGCCACCACCGCAGCAACCACGACGATCCTGCAGGCGCTCGGCTACGAGACCGAGACCAAGATCCTGTCGGTGCCGGTGACCTATACCGGCCTTGCCCAGGGCGACATCGATGTCTTCCTCGGCAACTGGATGCCGACGATGGAGGCCGATATCGCGCCCTACCGCGATGCCGGCACCGTCGAGACGGTGCGGGTCAACCTGACCGGTGCCAAATACACGCTGGCCACCAATGCCGCCGGCGCCGCCCTCGGGATCGGCGACTTTGCCGATATCGCCACGCAGAAGGACGCGCTCGGGGCCAGGATCTACGGCATCGAGCCGGGCAACGACGGCAACCGGCTGATCCTCGACATGATCAGTGCCGGCCAGTTCGGCCTGAGCGGTTTCGAGGTCGTCGAAAGCTCCGAACAGGGGATGCTGGCGCAGGTCGCCAAGGCCGATGGCTCGGGCCAGCCGGTGGTCTTTCTCGGCTGGGAACCGCATCCGATGAACGCCAGCTTCAAGATGACCTATCTGGCCGGCGGCGATGATGTCTTCGGCCCGGACTTCGGCGGCGCCGAGGTCGCGACCAATACCCGCGCGGGCTATGTCGCCGAATGCCCGAACACCGGCAAGCTTCTTCAGAACCTCGCGTTCTCGCTGGCGATGGAGAACGAGATCATGGGCGCGATCCTCAATGACGGCGCCGACCCGGAGGCCGCCGCCAAGGCCTGGCTGGCCGCCCACCCCGAGGTTCTCGGCCCCTGGCTCGACGGGGTGACGACCAGGGACGGCGGTGACGCGCTGGCCGCGGTGACTGCGGCGCTGAACTGACGCCCAAAGCGCGATCAGGCCCCGCCCCCGCACCCGGGGCGCGCGGGGCCTTTGCACCCCCTTCCCGACCCCGTGCCTGACAGGGCCTTCAGGAAAGCACCGCGATGGACTGGCTGACCGAGACGAAAATCCCGATCGGAAGCACGGCGAAGGCCGTCTTCGACTGGCTCAAGACCCACGCCGCACCGCTTTTCGACGCGATGTCCTGGGCGATGGAGGGGCTGATCGACGCGATCCTCTGGGTCTTGCAGACGCCGCATCCCTTCGTCGTCATCGCCGCCTTCCTGGCGCTGACCTGGGTCTTGCAGCGCAACTGGAAGACCTGCCTGCTGGTGGCTCTCGGCTTTCTCTTCATCATCAACCAGGGCTACTGGAAGAACACCACCGAAAGCCTGACGCTGGTGCTGTCGGCCTGTGTCGTCTGCATGGCCGCCGGGGTGCCGATCGGCATCGCCGCGGCGCACCGGCCGCGGCTTTTCGCGGCGATGCGGCCGGTGCTTGACCTGATGCAGACCCTGCCGACCTTCGTCTATCTCATTCCCGCCATCGTATTCTTCGGCATCGGCATGGTGCCGGGATTGATCGCCACGGTGATCTTCGTGCTGCCGGCGCCGATCCGGCTGACCCATCTCGGCATCGCCTCGACGCCGCAGCCGCTTCTGGAGGCCGCGACCGCCTTCGGTGCGACACCCAGCCAGCGGCTGTGGAAGGTGGAACTGCCCTACGCGCTGCCGCAGATCATGGCCGGGCTCAACCAGACCATCATGCTGTCCTTGTCGATGGTGGTGATCGCCGCCCTGGTCGGCGCCAACGGGCTTGGCGTGCCGGTGGTGCGGGCGCTCAACTCGGTCAACACCGCGCTTGGCTTCGAGAGCGGCTTCATCATCGTCGTGGTGGCGATCATCCTTGACCGGATGCTCAGGATCGGAGAGGCGAAATGACCGTCGCGGTCGAGTTCGACAAGGTCAACATCGTCTTCGGCGATCACCCGGGCCGCGCCCTGCCGTTGATGGACGCCGGCCAGGACCGCGCCGAGATCCAGCGCGAGACCGGGCAGGTGCTGGGCGTGCACGACTGCTCGCTTGCCGT
The DNA here is from genome assembly GCA_002841115.1 of Alphaproteobacteria bacterium HGW-Alphaproteobacteria-6. GTDB lineage: Bacteria > Pseudomonadota > Alphaproteobacteria > Rhodobacterales > Rhodobacteraceae > Albidovulum. The sequence goes on from PHEC01000169.1 coordinate 8,175, forward strand.
CGAGACCGGCGAGATCCTGGTGCTGATGGGGCTTTCGGGCTCGGGCAAATCAACGCTTCTGCGCGCGGTCAACGGGTTGAACCCGGTCTGCCGCGGCGTCGTGCGCCTGCATGTCGACGGCTGGGACTGCGAGATCGGCGGCGCCCGCGCCGCCGATCTTCTGCGCGTGCGGCGCGAATGCGTGGCGATGGTCTTTCAGCAGTTCGGCCTTCTGCCCTGGCGGACAGTGCGCGAGAATGTCGGCCTTGGTCTTGAGCTTGCCGGACAGCCCGCCGCCACGCGGCGCGAGATGGTCGACCGCCAGCTTGAGCTGGTCGGGCTGTCGGACTGGGCCGAGCGCAAGGTCGGCGATCTGTCGGGCGGCATGCAGCAGCGTGTCGGCCTCGCCCGCGCCTTCGCCACCGAAGCGCCGATCCTTCTGATGGACGAACCCTTTTCCGCGCTCGACCCCCTGATCCGCTCGCGGCTTCAGGACGAGTTGCTGGAACTTCAGGCCAAGCTGAAGCGCACCATCATCTTCGTCAGCCATGACCTCGACGAGGCCTTCAAGATCGGCAACCGGATCGCGCTGATGGAGGGCGGGCGGATCGTCCAGACCGGCACCGCGCGCGAGATCATCGCCCGGCCTGCGTCCGACTACGTCGCCGATTTCGTCGCCCACATGAACCCGATGGTGGTGCTGCGGGCCAGCGACATCATGCAGCCGGCCCCGGCCCGCGCCCCGAACATGCCCGAGGTCGCGCCCGACGCGCCGATCCGCAAGGTGATGGAGATGCTGAAGGAAGTGCCGGCGCTGGCGGTCACCGAGGGCGGGCGGACCCTCGGCCGGGTCAGCCGCGAATCGCTGATCGGCCGGCTTCTGGACCCGCGCGGCTGAGGGGGGCGCCGCCCGCGCCCCCCCTGCCGTCATCGCCGCGCGGTCATTTCGCCGCCACCGCCTGCCGGGCCGGCACGATGTTGTGGTTGACCCGGAAAAGGTTCTGCGGGTCGTATCTGCCCTTCACCGAAACCAGCCTTTCCATGTTGGCACCATATGCCTCGGCCAGCCGGCCCGGCTCGTCGCCGGGGATGAAGTTGACATAGACGCTGCCGGCCGAATGCGGCGCCGTCCGCTCGAAAAGGTCGCGCGCCCAGGCGATGCAGCGATCGTCGCCGGCCTTGTCGTCCCAGCGGGTGTGGACGTTCATCACGAAATGCGCGCTGCGCTGCGGAAAGGCCGTGGCCGACCCCGGAACCCGCGCCATCGCGCCGCCGACATGGGCGATGAAGACCTCGCAGGCCGGGTCGGGAAGCGTGTCGATCGCCTTCAGCACCACCTCGATGGCGGCATCGGACAGGCCGGTGAAATCGTGGCTTTTCCAGTAGTTGCGCGCGCCGGGCGTCAGCAGCGGATCGAAGGCCGCCTGCCAGCCGGTGTAGGGATGCGGCCCGATCACGTCGACGATCGGCTTGCCAAGCGCGCGCAGCCCCTTCATCGCCGCAGCCCCCGCCTCCATGTCGCCGGCATAGCAGGCGGCAAAGATCAGCACCTCGCGGCCATGCCATTCGGCGGGCAGGAACGGCAGCGGCGGCGCCTTGCGCATCACCGTCCAGACCGTCAGCTCGTCCTCGGCCTCGGCGCAGATCCGGCGGAAGTCGCGCAAGAGGCCGGGCGCATCCGCGATCGGGTGGATGATCAGCCCCGACATCACCTCGGGCCCGACCGGATGGGCCTGGAAGGTGAAGGACGCCACCACCCCGAAATTGCCGCCACCGCCGCGGATCGCCCAGAAAAGATCGGCATTCTCCTTGGCGCTGGCATGCAGGATCCGGCCATCCGCAGTCACCACCTCGGCCGCCAGCAGGTTGTCGATGGTCATGCCGAACTTGCGGGTGATCCAGCCGAAGCCGCCGCCCAGCGTCAGCCCGGCGATGCCGGTGGTCGAGTTGACGCCGACCGGCACCGCCAGCCCGTAAAGCTGCGTCTCGCGGTCGAGATCGCCAAGAAGCGCGCCGGGATCGGCCTGGACCCGGCGCTGCGCCGCATCGACATGGACCGAGCGCATCTGCGACAGATCGAGGAGCAGCGCGCCCTCGGCAACCGCCAGCCCGGCGATCTGGTGGCCGCCGCCGCGCACCGCCATCAGCGCGTCATTGTCGCGGGCGAAGTTCACCGCCGCCTGGATGTCGCCGGTCCCGAGTGCGCGGATCACCAGCGCCGGCCGGCGGTCGATCATGCCGTTCCAGAGTGTGCGCGCAGTGTCATACCCCGGCTCTCCCGGCCGCAGCAGGGCGCCGCGCAGTTTCGCGGCAAGCGCGTCGATGGTTTCGGTCGCGATGGTCACGGAGCCGCCATTCAGCCCCTTCAACGTGATGGACATGGTTTTCCCTCTCCTGTTCGGCGTCCCGCCGGCCGGCCGGTTCCGGTGCGGGCGGCGCCCTGTCGCACGTCCGCAAAGGCTGCCCCCGAGGCCGCCGGCCCGGCTAGTGGCGGG
>PHEC01000170.1 GCA_002841115.1 Alphaproteobacteria bacterium HGW-Alphaproteobacteria-6
CGATGGCATCGCCTATCCGGTCCCCGGCAATGACGACGCCGCCCGGGCGATCGCCCTTTACTGCGACCTGGTCAGCCGCGCCGCACTTGACGGGATGACCGCGCAGATGGGGGCGGCCGGTGTCGATCTTGGCGCGCTTGACGTGGCGCCGGTCGAAGAGGTGCTGGACGCCGAACCGGCAACGCAGGACGCATCGGCCTGAGCGATCGGCCGGGTCCGGCCCCCCGGGCCGGGCCCCCGCGCCGCTGCGGCGGCTTCGGGCGGGGATGATCCCGCCCGTCCAGATTTTTTCGAACGAAGGAGGGCGTGACATGACCGTCACCGCACAAATGGTCAAGCAACTGCGCGAGTCGACCGGCGCCGGCATGATGGACGCCAAGAAGGCGCTGACCGAGACCGCCGGCGACATGGAGGCGGCAGTCGACTGGCTGCGCACCAAGGGCCTGGCCAAGGCGGCCAAGAAGGCCGACCGGGTCGCGGCCGAGGGTCTGGTCGGCGTGGCGGTGACCGCGGGCCGCGGCGTCGCGGTCGAGGTCAACTCGGAAACCGATTTCGTCGCCAAGAACGCCGACTTCCAGAAGCTTGTCGCGACGATCACCGAGGCGGCGCTGGCGGCCGGTGATGTCGAGGCGTTGAAGGCGGCGCCGCTCGGCGACAAGACGGTGGCCGAGACGCTGACCGCGGCGATCGCCGTGATCGGCGAGAACATGACGCTGCGCCGGATGGTCCGCGTCGAGGGCGACAGCGTCGCGGCCTATGTCCACAACGCCGCCGCCCCCGGCCTTGGCCGGATCGGCGTTCTGGTCGCGGTCAGCGGCGCCGACACCGGCATTGCCCGCCAGATCGCCATGCATGTCGCCGCCACAGCACCGCTGGCGCTGTCGGAGGCCGATATCGACCCGGCGGTGATGGCGCGCGAACGTGCCGTCCAGACCCAGAAGGCGCAGGAGGAGAATGCCGCCTCGGCCAAGCCGAAGCCGGCGGCGGTGATCGAGAACAACATCATCCCGGGGCGGATGAAGAAGTTCCTCGAGGAAAACACCCTGCTCGGCCAGAAGTTCGTGATCAACCCCGATCTGACCGTGGCCGAGGCCGCGGCGGCCGCGGGCGTCACCATCACCGGCTTTGCCCGGGTCGCGGTCGGCGAGGGGATCGAGAAGGAAAAAGAGGATTTCGCCGCAGAGGTCGCCAAGACCCTGGCCGGCTGATCGGTCGCGCGCCGCCGCCGGCAAGCGCAGGCGGCAGGCTTCGCGACAGGGATGAAAGATCGGGGGGCGGGGGAGGGATCCTCTGCCCCCCGAAGGCTTTCGCGGCCTGCCGGCGCGGGGGGCGGTCAGCCGGCGCAGCAGGACAGTTTCGCCACGTCCCGCTCGAAGGTCTGTGCGGCCAGCTTCAGCCCCTCGACCGTGGTGAGATAGGGAAAGATCGTCGCGCCCAGGGCCTTCGCGGTCATGCCGAAGCGCAGCGCCAGGGCCAGCGTCTGGATGCTGTCGGCGCCTTCGGGGGCAACGATCACCCCGCCGAGCAGCCGGTCGTCATCGGCATCCGCCACCAGCTTGATCAGCCCGCGGGTATCGCGCGCCGCCAGTGCCCGCGGCACATTGTCGAGGCCAAGGACGCTGGTCTTGACCCGGCGGCCGGCGGCGCGCGCCGCGGCCTCGCTCAACCCGACGCCGGCGACCTGCGGGTCGCTGAACACCACCCAGGGCATCGCGGCATTGTCATAGGTCCCGGTGCCGCCCAGCACCGCATTCGTGGCCGCCAGCCGGGCGCCATAGGCGGCCATGTAGACGAACTGGTCGCGGTCGGTGACATCGCCCGCGGCATAGGTGCCGGGGCAGGTTGTTTCCATGTCGGCGCCGACCCGGATCGCGCCGCGGCGGTCGGTTTCGATCCCCATCTCGGCAAGGCCCAGGCCCTCGGTGTTCGGCCGCCGGCCGGTGGTCAGCACCAGGTGATCGGCGCTGAGCGCCAGCGCGGTGCCGTCCTGCCTCACCGTCAGGCCGGCGCGCTCGCCGTCAGGGCGGGCGGCCTGATAGGTCACGCCGTCGAGGACCGTCACGCCTTCGGCCCGCAGCACCCCGGCCAGCAGCGCCGAGACCTCGGGCTCGGCCTGCGGCAGAAGGCGCGAGCGGCAGAGGATCGTCACCCGGACCCCGAGCCGCGCCATCATCTGCGCCAGTTCCACCCCGACATAGCCGCCGCCAAGGAAGATCAGGCTGTCGGGTCGGTGGGCCAGGTCGAGCAACTGCGTGCTGTCGAGGGTCGGCACCGTGCCAAGGCCGGGAATGTCCGGCACCGCCGGCCGCGCGCCGGTGGCGATGATCCGCATCGGCGCGCCGATCACCCGTCCGCCGACCGCGACCCCGCCGGGGACCAGCCGCGCCGGGCCCTCGTCGATATAGCTGATGCCCTCATAGCCGGGCAGCAGGTCGGCGTATTTCTTCTGCCGGAGCGTCGCGACAAGTTCGTCCTTGGCCGCGACCAGCGCCGTCCAGTCGGTCAGAGCGCCGTCGCCGCCGAGGCCGGCAAAGCGCCGCGCCGCCTTGGCGCCATGCACCGCCTCGGCGGCGCGGATCATCGTCTTCGAGGGCACGCAGCCGATGTTCACGCAAGTCCCGCCGATGGTGCCGTGCCCGATCAGCGCCACCCGCTTGCCGGCCTCGGCCGCGGTGATCGCCGCCGAGAATCCGGCCGATCCGGCGCCGATCACGGCAAGGTCGAAATCGCCCGCGGGCGCGCAGCAGTCGTCCTTCATTGGCCTGTCCATCCTGTCGTGGCATCCTGTCGGGCCTGCCGGCGCCGCCACCGGCGCCGAAGGGCGTAAAGGCTCAGCGCCGCGAAGCCGGCCATCGCCGGCAGCAGCACGAAATCGATCCAGCCCAGCACCGCCGACAGGCCGACCGCCCCCAGCACCAGCACCAGCGCCGGGGTGAAACAGCAGATCATCGCAACGCCAGTGCCGATCAGCCCGGTGCGCAGCAGCTTGCGGTCGGCGGCCTCGGCCGCCTGCCCGGGCGTCTCGCCGGGCAGGGCTGCCATCGCCGCGCCGCCGGCGGGACCCGTGCGCATCGGCCTATTCCGCCAGGGCCCGCGCCGGATAACCGGCACGATCGGTCACGGCGGCGGCAATCGCACCGGGCGAGGTCAGCGCATCGTCATAGTGGACGGTGAAGATCGCGACGGTGCCGTCACCGGCCCAGCGGGCTGCGGTGATCTCGGTGCTTTCGACCATGGCGATCACATCCATGGCGATCGAGCCGCAGGCGGTGCAGACCAGTTCGCCGACCTCGAGCCGGGTGGTCTGCGGCGCCGCCTGCGCCGCCGACAGGGCCGCGAGCGTGGCAAGGCCGAAAAGGGAAAGTATCGTGATTTTCATGACTTGCTCCTTTGTCCTAAAGTCCGGCGAAAGGGTCGTAGAGGCTGGGAAACAGCACTGCGACCGCCATCACCGCCGCCGCGAGCCACAGGGTCACCGTCATCGCCCGCCGCGAGACCAGCGGCACGGCGCAGGACCCGTCGGCGCAGCGGGCCGGCCGGTAGACCTGCCAGAAACCCCAGCCGAGGAAGCCGAGGCTGATCGGGATGGTGATCCACTTGTAGGCCGACAGGGCGGTCAGCCGCGCGATGAAGCTGCCGGTCACCCCGGCGCTGACCAGGGCCAGCGGCAGCAGGCAACAGGCGGTCAGTGTCCCGGCGCCGAAGATGCTGCCCAGGGTCGCAAGCCACTGCCACACCCGGGCCCGGCGTCGTGGCGCCGCAGCGTCGTCGCGGTTCGCGATTGCGTCAGGGCTGTGCATTGCGGTCTTTCTTGTCCGGCATGCAGGAACATGTAAGGTCTGTAGTGACTACAGGCTCAAGGGGAATCCGGCGATGTCCGATCACGAAACCGCGAGCGACCCGATTCGCGACCAACCGGCCCGGGGCAAACCGGCCCGCGGCAAACCGATCCGTGGCGGCCTGACCCGCGGCGAGCTGGCGCGCGCCACGGCCTGCCATATCGAGACGATCCGCCATTACGAGAAGACCGGCATGCTGCCCGACCCGCCGCGCACCGCCGCCGGCTACCGGATCTATGGGCCGGCCCATGTGGTGCGGCTGCGTTTCATCCTGCGCGCCCGCGAGCTTGGCTTTGCCCTCGACGATATCCGCGGCCTGCTCGGGCTGGATGACAACACCGCCCCGACCTGCGCCGAGGTCCGCGACCGGACCGCGCGCCACCTTGCCGATATCCGCGCCCGAATCGCCGATCTTCAGCGCATCGAGGCGGTGCTGGCGCGGACCGCATCGCAATGCTCCGGAGCCGAGGTGCCGAAATGTCCGGTCCTTGATGCCTTGATGGCGTGAGCGGCCGGGCAGGGGGGGGGCGTCGTCAGCCGCCGAAGGGAATCGCCCGCAATGAAATGGTGGGCGCCCGGTCCGGACGCCCACCATCTCGATGCCGCGCCGCACCTGTTGGGGATGAGGACAGGGCGCGTCATGTGTCGGTCCTGCCGGGCGAAGAATACGCCCGACAGGCCGGTTTCCGGTTTCCCGGACCGTCCGTTCCCCTGCAAATCGCAGGCTGGTCCGGACAGCTGTTCCTGGCCAATGCCACCACTCACGGAACAAGTGGATATTTGCCGGTTTCCCTAGCGGCAGGCTAGTCAGGGAATCCTTACCCATCACGTTTCCGCGACAACTGCGTGATCAACCCTGTCAGGACAGGGGCGCAACCGATTGTGCGCGTTGCAGATTTCGGTAACGGAAACGAAGCTGCATAATTATCGCCTATTCGGCAACGATGAAGATCTGATTCTGGAAGGATGCCTTCAGCACCGCCTGCGCGGTGGTGTCGACATCCAGCGCCTCGCGCGCCAGACGCAGGTGTTTTTCCACCGTCGCCGGGGTCAGCCCCATGATCGTGGCGATGTCCTGCATGGTCTTGCCGTCGCCGACCCATTCCAGCGCCTCGCGCTGGCGCGGGGTCAGCGGCCGGCGCGACGAGGCGAAGGGCATCGCGGTGATGCGCAGATGGGTGACGTTGTTGATCAGCACGATGTCATGGCCCGATTGCTGCCAGATCGCCTCGACCTGATGCTGGCGCAACCCGCGCGCCGCGCACAGGCCGATCGCCCCCTTGGCGCGCACCGACACGTCGCGAAAGCTGATCGAATAGCCGGCGGTTACGCAATGGCGCAGGTTGACCTCCATCACCTGGCGCTCCTCGGCGGTCATCCGGCCCGAGGCGATCAGTTCCTCGATCAGCCGCCAGGATCGTGCGCCTTCGTGAGTGGCGGCCCATTTCACCATCGGCGCGTGGTTGAAAAGGCCGCTGCGGGCGAATTCGTGCAGGTATTCCGGCGCATGGTTCGACAGGATCAGCATGTCGTCGACATTGCCGAAGCTGTTGGCGGTGCGGAACCGGGTAAAGCCGTAAAGCAGACGGTCAAAGCCGTATTCGGCCATCTTGTCGACATGCAGCGCCCAGATCGTCTCGATCGACTTGGCCTCGAGAACCTTTTCGAGATGCTGAAGGATTGCGGCCTGCCCGGTCATCGAAGCACCGTCACCCGGATCGATGCCTGCAACGGATGATGCAGCGGCATCATCCAGCGCCTTCCTCGTGTGGCCAGAAACAAACCGGTAACCATGTCCAAATCCCCGCAACATTATTGCCATGGGGTGGCGGGCCTGTCGAGGGGCCTGTTCGGAATTTCCAGAATGTACAGCGGGCCG
>PHEC01000171.1 GCA_002841115.1 Alphaproteobacteria bacterium HGW-Alphaproteobacteria-6
TGGAACGGGCCGGCGCTGTTCTGGACCGGGGTCTGTCTGGTGCTGTTCATGGCGCTGGCGCTGCGCGGCTATGACCCGGCGCGCGGCTTCGGCCGGCGCAGCGCCGACTGAGCGCCTGTTCTGAACGCCTGTTCTGGGCGCCGGGCGGGGGCGGGGCTTCCGGGCGGGGCCGGCATCGGCTAGAAGCGAAGCCGGAACCGGAAGGCGGGTGGGTGGTTGACCAGCGTGTTGCATGACGAGCGGCTGACGGCGGCGGTCGCGGCGGTGCGGGCGACGGGGGCGGGTTCGGTTCTCGACCTTGGCTGCGGCGACGGCGACCTGATCCTGCGGCTGGCTGGCGAGCCCGGGATCGGGCGCATCCTCGGGCTTGACATCGACCGTGCCGCGCTGACGCGGCTGCGCGCCCGGCTTGATCGTCTGCCCGACGCGGCACGGGCGCGGGTCACCGTGCAGGCCGGATCGATGATCGAGGCGAGCCCGGCGCTCTGCGGTTTCGACTGCGCGACGCTGATCGAGACGATCGAGCATCTCGCGCCCGCCGATCTGTCGCGGCTGGAGCGTGCGGTCTTTGCCGGGATGCGGCCGCGCTCGGTGGTGGTGACCACGCCCAATGCCGAGTTCAACCGGCTGCTCGGGGTGCCGGCGCAGCGGATGCGCCATCCCGGCCACCGCTTCGAATGGGACCGCGCGCGCTTTGCCCGCTGGGCCGGCGGGATCGCGGCGCGCCATGGCTACCGGGTGCGCACCGGCCCGGTCGCGGGCTGTCATCCTGACCTCGGCGGGGCCAGCCAGATGGCGGTCTTCGCCCTGCCGGCGGCGCCGGACCGCTCATCGCCCGGCGTCTGACCGGGTGGAGGCCGGGGCGGGGGCCCTGCCCCCGTCGCCGCGGGGCGCGGCGCCTCCCCCGGAGGTATTTTCGAACAGAAGAAGCGGGGCGTGGGCACGGGGCCGGGATGCGCTGGGCCGGGATGCGCGGGGGTCAGAGCCAGTCGCCGCGGCCGCTGCCGACCGCCTCGGCGAGGCTGGCGAAGCCGGCGCGGGTCAGGTTTGCGTCGAGGCCGGTGGTGATGGCATCGACCAGCGACAGGCCGCGGTAGACGAGGGCGGTGTAGAGTTGCACGGCCGAGGCGCCGGCGCGGATCTTCTGCCAGGCATCCTCGGCCGAGGCGATGCCGCCGACGCCGATCAGCGCGATGCGGCCGTCGGTGAGCGCCGAGAGCCGGGCGAGGACCCGGGTCGAGCGGTGAAAGAGCGGCTGGCCCGAGAGGCCGCCGGTCTCGGCCCGGTGGCGGCTGGTCAGCCCGTCGCGGGCCAGCGTGGTATTGGTGGCGATGATCGCGTCGATGCCCGCGGCCATTGCCACCTCGGCGATGTCGGCGAGGTCTGCCTCGGCGAGGTCGGGGGCGATCTTGAGAAAGACCGGGACCGGGCGGGCAAGGCCGGCGCGCGCCGTCATCACCCCGTCGAGAAGGGCCGCAAGGGCGGCGCGGCCCTGCAGGTCGCGCAGCCGTTCGGTATTGGGCGAGGAGACGTTGACGGTGACGAAATCGACATGCGCGCCGCAGGTCGCGAGCACCGCGGCGAAGTCGGCGGCACGGTCGGCGCTGTCCTTGTTCGCCCCGAGGTTGAGGCCGAGCGGCACCCGGCGCGGCGGTGCGGGAAGTGCCGCGAGCCGTGCCGCGACCGCCGCGGCGCCGTCGTTGTTGAAGCCGAAGCGGTTGATCACCGCGCCGTCCTTGGCCAGGCGGAAAAGCCGCGGGCGCGGGTTGCCGGGCTGGGGGCGCGGGGTGACGGCACCGATCTCGACAAAGCCGAAGCCGGCGCGGGCGAGGGCCGGCACCGCCACCGCGTTCTTGTCATAGCCGGCGGCCAGCCCGACCGGGTTGACCAGCGCCAGGCCGCCGATCCGGGTGGCGAGGCGGGCCGAGCCGACCGGCCCGCCGGGCAAGGGCACGAGGCCGCAGCGCAGCGCGCGCAGGCTGAGGTGATGGGCGGTTTCGGGGTCGAGCCGGTGCAGGGCGCAAAGCCCGGCGCGCTCGATCAGCGTTGTGACACTCACGGCACGCCTTCGGGAAAGATATGGCCGGCGGCGCCGAGCGGCAGCGACTTGTCCCAGACCACCTCGCCGAGCAGGAGCTCGCGGTAAAGATGCGGGAAAAGCGCGCCATTGCGCGAGGCCTCCCATTTCAGCGCCGGGCCGAGTGTTTCGGCCGCGACCGCGACCAGCACCAGATCGCTTTCCTCGGCGAAGTGGCGCGCGGCGGTGCCGGCGACCTGGCCCGGGGCGGAGAAATGGATGTAGCCATCGGCGAGATCGACCGGCGCCCCCCGGGTCCGGCCGGCGGCGCGGAAGGCATCCCATTCGGGGCGGCGGAAGATCTTGTAGATCAGCATCATCCGGTAATGCCCTCTGGCGCGGCTTCGGTCAATGGGCGCACCGCGGCGGCAGGCCGGACCGGCGAAGGGCTTTGACAGTCCTGCCACTTCACCGCAATGTGAACGGATCGAGATGACAGGGGAGTGACTGCGATGATCATCCGCTTGAGCCGCCTTGCGGCACCGCTTTTCGGTGCGTTTCTGGGCGCCGGCGTGGCCGCACCGGGCCTGGCCGAGACCGTGAAACTGACGCTTCTCGGGGTCGGCGATGTCTATGATTTCGCCGAGGACGAGGGCCGCGGCGGCTTTGCCCGGCTGAACGCCGTGGCGCGCGCCGAACGCGCCGCCAACCCCAACACGCTTTATCTTTTCGACGGCGACATGCTGTCGCCCTCGATCCTGTCGGGTTTCGACAAGGGCCAGAACACCATCGACCTGACCAACCTGGTGCCTTTCGACCTGGCGGTGCCCGGCAACCACGAGTTCGATTTCGGGCCGGAGAACTTTCTCGAGAAGATGGCGGCCTCGAAATACCCCTGGGCGGCGATCAACATCACCAATGCCGATGGCAGCCCGGTGGCGGGTCTCGGCGGGGTGATGACCAAAGAGGTGGCGGGGGTCAGCGTCGCGCTGATCCCGGTGGCGCAGGACACCACGCCCGAGGTATCGAGTTCCGGCGATCTGAAGTTCCTGCCGACCGTCGAGACCGCGATCGCCGCGGCGAAGGCGGCGCGCGAGGGTGGCGCCGATCTGGTCGTCGCCGTGGTGCAGACCAACCAGGAGAATGACCGCGCGCTGATGCGCAGCCATGCCTTCGACGTGATCCTGTCGGGCGATGATCACAGCTATGCCACCGCCTATGACGGCATCACCGCCTATGTCGAGACCTCGATCGACGGCCGCTTCCTGTCGCCGGTCGACCTGACGGTCGAGATCGGCGCCGACAAGGACGGCAAGCGCACCATCGCCTGGACGCCGATGTTCCGCTTCATCGATACCGCCGCGGTGGCGCCCGATCCCGAAAGCCAGGTGCTGGTCGATGCCTTCCAGAAAAAGCTCGACGACAGCCTGAATGTCGAGATCGCGGTGACCGAGGTCCTGCTCGATTCACGGCGCAACGTGATCCGCGGCGAGGAATCGGCGATGGGCAACCTGATTGCCGATGCGATCCGGGCCGCGACCGGCGCCGATCTTGCGATTGCCAATGGCGGCGGCATCCGCGCCGATCGGACCTATGATCCGGGCACCGTGCTGACCCGGCGCGACATCCTGACCGAACTGCCCTTCGGCAATGCCACGGTGCTGACCGAGATTCCCGGCAGCCAGGTTCTGGCGGCGCTGGAGAACGGCTTCAGCCAGGTCGAAAACGGGTCGGGGCGTTTTCCGCAGCTGTCGGGCGCCGAGGTGGTCTATGACCCGACCGCGCCGGCCGGATCGCGGATCGCCACGCTGAAGGTCGGCGGGGCCGATCTCGATCCCGACCGGCTCTACAAGGTGGCGGCGAACGACTTCATCCTTGGCGGCGGTGACGGTTATGGCGCGCTGGGTGGCGGCCGGGTGCTGATCGATGCCGGCAACGGCAAGCTGATGGCGAATGACGTGATCGACTATGTCGCCGCCGCCGGCAAGATCAGCGTCGGCATCGAGGGCCGGATCCGCACGGTCGGCCAGAACTGAGCGCGGATCGGACCGGCCGGCGGCAAGGGCACGTCCCTGCGGCCGGCCGGCGCCGGGGGGTCCCATGTGCGGACGTTTCGCCATCACCCTGCCGCCCGAGGCGATGGCGCGGCTTTTCGCCGCCACGCCGGGCAACGACCTGCCGCAGGGCGAACGCTTCAACGTCTGCCCGACCCAGCCGGTCGCGGTCTGCACCCATGAGGGCGGCGCGCGCCGGCTTCGGGCGATGCGCTGGGGGTTCGTGCCGCATTGGTACAAGACCCCGGCGGACGGGCCGCTGCTGATCAACGCGCGTGCCGAGACGATCGCCGAAAAGCCGGCCTTCCGCGATGCGGTGCGCCAGCGGCGCGGGCTGATCGCGGCGGATGGCTATTACGAATGGACCCGAGCGAAGGGGCAGCAGCCCTTGCCCTGGTATGTCGCGCGGAGCGACGGCGCGCCCCTGGTCTTCGCCGCGATCTGGCAGGACTGGGAGCGGGACGGCGTGGCGCTCAGTGGCTGTGCCATCGTCACCACCGCCGCCGGGCCGGAGATCGCGGCGCTGCATCACCGCGAACCGGTGGTGCTGGCGCCGGCCGACTGGCCGCTCTGGCTGGGCGAGGCCGGACAGGGCGCGGCGGCGCTGATGCGCGCGGCGCCGCCCGGGGCGCTGCACTGGCACCGGGTCGGGACCGCGGTCAATTCCAGCCGCGCCGAGGGGGCAGGGCTGCGCGCGCCGCTGGCCGGCTGATCCGCCGGCCGCGGTGGTTGCCGGGGCATCGCCGCCACGCCGCGCCGGTGCGGCCGGAGCAGCGCCCGGTCCCGCGGGCCGATAACCGCCACCTGTTGTCGCAGCCGGTTGATCGCGTTTGTATCCCGGGCGCGGCCGGTCTAGACTGGGTGCTGCGCAGGTCGGGCTGACCGTTTTCCCCGATCGGTGGGTGCTGATGCCCGCTGTCCGTCCCGCGCCGGGGCTTTTGCCCCGACGGCTGCTCTGGGTGGGTGGGGAATGGACAAGGTGACAGGCGGCACCGGGCCTCGGACCGAGGCAGGCGCCGTTATTCCGAGTGTCGAATCGATGCTGAATTCGCGCGCCTTCCGCGAGCGTCTTGAAGAGGCGCGCCGGCAGCGCGAGCAGGCGCTTGCCGAGACGCATGATCCGGCGCCCGAGGCGGTCCTGACCGGCACCAGGCCCTGGGAGCAGTCCGACCCCGAAACCATCCTTCGCCGCCGCGCCCGGGCCGACCCCGGCCCGGCGGCCTCGCAACCGGGCGCCGAGGGCCGGCCACCGGAAGGGCGAGAGGCGGCCCGCCTGCCGGCAGCTTCGCCCTTCGGGCCAAAGCCCGGTCTGCAAACCGGACCGCAAACCGGTCCGCAATCGGGTTCGCAATCGGGGCCGAGGCCGGGCTTTGCCGCCTTGGCGGCGGCCGGGGCCGGGCCCCTCGCCCCTTCTGCCCCGCCCGCGACGCCGACATCGGCTGCGGTGGTCACGCTGCGCCCGGCGTCGAAGGCGGCGGTCGGGGCGACGATGGCGCGGGCGGCTGCGGCGATGGCTGCGCGGTCCGGCTCCGGCGAGAGGCCGGGCAAGGCCGGTGGCCGGGTCTGGGGCGGCCTGCCCGGCGCGCGTGCCGCGGCGCGGCCGCTGGCGATCGCGGTCCCTGGCGACGGCACCGCTGCCGCGC
>PHEC01000172.1 GCA_002841115.1 Alphaproteobacteria bacterium HGW-Alphaproteobacteria-6
CTCGGCATGGGCGATGCGGCGACGCGCCGGCGCGGCCGCTTCCATGTCGCGCGCGCCTGCGCCGGCCTGCCGGCGGGCACCTGGCGTCTGGCCGGCGATCTCGACCCCGGGGCGGCGGCGGAGGCCGCCCTCGGCTGGTTGCTGGCCGGCTACCGGTTCGAGCGTTACCGCAGCGCGGCGGGATCGGCGCAGCCCGCATCAAAGCACCCGCGCCTGGTCGCCCCGGCCGGGGTCGACAGCGCGCGGCTTCTGGCGATCGCCGGTGGCGAGGTGCTGACCCGCGACCTGATCAACACGCCGGCCTCGGACATGGGCCCGGCCGAGCTTGAGGCGGCGTTCCTGGCGCTGGCAGATGAATTCGGCGCCGCAACCCGGGTGATCCGCGGCGACGACCTTCTGGCCGAGGGCTTTGCGATGATCCACGCCGTCGGGCGCGCCTCGCCAAGGGCGCCGCGCCTGCTTGACCTGCGCTGGGGCAGCGGGGGGCCGCGGCTGACGCTGGTCGGCAAGGGGGTCTGTTTCGATACCGGCGGGCTTGACCTGAAGCCGGCGGCCTCGATGGGGCTGATGAAGAAGGACATGGGCGGGGCGGCAACCGTGATGGGCCTGGCGCGGATGATCATGGCGCTCGGCCTGCGTCTGCGCCTGCGGGTACTGGTGCCGGCGGTCGAGAATGCGGTCGCCGGCAATGCCATTCGCCCGCAGGACATCCTGATCAGCCGCAAGGGGCTGAGCGTCGAGATCAACAACACCGATGCCGAGGGCCGGCTGGTGCTGGCCGATGCGCTGGCGCTGGCGGATGAGGAAAAACCCGATCTCCTGGTCTCGATGGCGACGCTGACCGGGGCGGCGCGGGTGGCGCTTGGCCCCGATCTTGCGCCCTTTTACTGCGACAGCGACCGGACCGCCGCCGCGATCCATGCGGCCGGCGCGGCGGTCGCCGACCCGGTCTGGCGGATGCCGTTCTGGGCGCCCTACGAGGCGATGATCGAACCCGGCATCGCCGATCTCGACAATGCGCCCTCGGGCGGCATGGCCGGGTCGGTCACCGCCGCTCTGTTCCTGCGCCGCTTCGTCACCGCGACGCCGGATTACCTGCATTTCGACATCTACGGCTGGCAGCCGAAGGACGCGCCTGCGCGTCCCAAGGGCGGTGTCGGGCAGGGCGCGCGGGCGATCCTGGCCGCCCTGCCCGGGGTGCTCGGGCTGTGAGCGTGCCGGCCATCGGTCATGACCGCCGCCTGACCCCGGCCAACGGCCGCGTCGCCCATGTCTCGCTTGAGGGAAAGGTCGCGGCGGAACGGTTCGTGTCCGGCACCCCCGCCCGCGTCGCCGTGCCGCTTGCCGATCTGCTGGCGGGGCCGGACGGGCCGCGCGACCGGCAGCTGCTGCTGGGCGAGGCGGTGCTGGTGCTTGACCGTCACGATGGCTTCGCCTTCGTCCGGGCCGAAAGGGACGGCTATTGCGGCTATCTGCCCGAGGCGGTGCTGGGTGCCGCAAGGGACGCCAGCCACTGGGTCGCCACGCCGGCCACCCAACTTTACCGCGCGCCGGATATCAAGGCAGCCGAGGTGGCGCTTTTGTCGCTGGGGGCGCGGCTGACCGTGGTCGCCGAACATCCGCGCTTTTTCGAGACCGCCGAAGGGCTGTTCGTGCCGCTACCGCATCTGCGCGCGCTTGGTGAGCGGGCGGCCGACCCGGCGGCGGTGGCCGAAAGCCTGCTCGGCACGCCCTATCTCTGGGGCGGCAATTCCCGCTCGGGGATCGATTGCTCGGGCCTCGTGCAGGCGGCGCTTCTGGCCTGCGGCATCGCCTGCCCCGGCGACACCGACATGCAGCAAGGCGCGGTCGGCACCGCGCTTGATCCCGGCGCCGCGATGCGGCGCGGCGATCTCGTCTTCTGGAAGGGCCATGTCGCGATGGCGGTCGGGCCCGACCGGCTGATCCATGCCAACGCCTTTCACATGGCGGTGCACCATGAGGCGACCGCAGCGTGTATCGCGCGGATCGCGGCGCAGGGCGAAGGCGAAGTGACCGCGCGGCGCCGGCCCTGACCGCCGCCGGCCCTGACCGGCGCAAGGGCCGCCGGATCAGTCCACCGGCCGGATCAGCCGGCGTTCGAGAATGCGCAGCACCGCCTTCAGGTCATGGCCGCGCTTCAGGATCCGCCCGTCCATGCCGATCACCGCATAGATGCCCTGCCGGCCGCGCAGCCGCGGCTGTTTCTCGATCCGGTAGACCGGGTGTTCTGCGGCACGGCGGAAGACCGAGAAGACCGCCGCCTCGCGCAGGAAGGACAGCGCGTAGTCGCGCCACTCGCCGGCCGCCACCATCCGCCCGTAAAGCCCGAGGATGATGCCAAGCTCGGCCCGGTCGAAGACGACCTCGTCGGGCAGGCCTGGCGCCGGGCGGAACGGGGGCGGTGACTGGACCGTCATGGCAGCGATGTTAGCGCCGCCGCCCGGCAAATCAAGTCGGAAACCGATCAGGGCGCAGCGGCTCGGGAACCGCCCGGCAAGGGCTGGAATTGCCAGCGGTGACGGGTGATGTCGCGCCCGGTCCGGCTGTGAAAGACGAACCCGTCGGCCTGCCTGCCATCCAGCGACGCGCGCTCCATGAGTACCTCGTCGAACGGACCGGCGATCGCCTCGTCGATCACCAGATACTCCCGCCCGTCGCGGCTGATCCGGGCGACAAGCCGGTCGGTGCCGGCGATTGCGGCGAACCGCGTGAAGAGGAAGCGGTCGGCCGCGTAGGCCGGTGTCCGGCCACGGTAAAGCGTCTGGCCGTCCTCCCCCGCCCCGACAAAGACCATCTCGCCATGCTCGAACGAAAAGCCGCCCGCCGGCACCGACCGGAACGTGCCGATCACCGTGTCGTTGAAAAGCCGCAGCTGCGCATCGCCGCGCTGCACCGTCGCGTGCAGGTTGCCGCGGTCGTCGACATCGTAGGACGTGACGCCGTCGCCCGGAAGCAGCCGCACCTCGTGCTCGGCGCTGCGTAGCAGCGGCTGGTCCGGATGCTGGCGGTAGATCGCGTAATGCCGCCCGTCCGGCGAGGTTCGCGGGGTCGGCACCGCGCCCTCGGTGAAGTGGCCGATCTCCTCTTCGCCGAAGAAGACATGGGTTTCGCCCTTGTCGATATAGCCGTGAACGAAGGGGCCGTTCTGCCTCGCGAAATGATAGCCCGTCAGGGCGCCGCCGTCGAACGGACCGATCAGCCTGCCGTCGAGCAGAAAGAATTGCTCCTCGGTCCCGTCGCCCCGTTTGCGCTGGCCGCTCATCGCGTAGTGCCGGCCGTCGGCGGAAAACGCCACCTCGGCAGAGGCCGCATCGAAGCGCTCGCCCGTCGGCACCCCGCCGATCACCAGTTCGACCTGACTGTCGATCCGGCGCAGATAGGCCAGCGGCCCGGTCCAGTCGGGAAGCGCGAAAGCCGCGATGCTGTCCTCGCCGGTGATCACCGCATCGTCGTGCAGCAGCCAGAAGCCGGCCTCGCGCACCACGCCGAAGATATAGCTGCCGCCGTCGCCCGACGATTCCCTTCCGACCAGGGTGCGTGCGTCCGCGATCGGGCCGGACAGATCCTCGCCATTGCGAAAGACGCGGATGTCGCCCGCCCCGGTCAGCGCGACATGAAGCAGGTCGCCCGAAGGCGTGGGGAAATGGCCATAGATCGCCTTGTAGGGACCATGGCGCTCGTCGTTGCGATAGGCATGGTCGGCGCCGTCCTGATATCCGGTCATCACCGCGACCCGGCCGTCGCGCGACCAGAGCAGCTTGTCCGAGAAATCCTTGTAATTGTCGTTCGGCGCCGGCGCCCAATAGGTGAACCGGCCCGCAACGGTCTCGCCAAGAACCGCCACCATGAGGTCACCCTTCGGCATGGTGAAATGGCGGCTGGCCACTTCGCCCTTGCCTTCCAGCCAGTAGCCGTCAAAGCGCTGCACGCCCGCCGAACTGAGATAGACATCCACCCCGTCCGTCCGTCGCACCCAAAGCGCCAGCCCCGGCCCCATCGCCCGGGTCAGATGCAGCGAGGCACCTTCCGGCAGGGTATAGACCACCTCCGATGTCAGCACTGCCGGCTGCAACTCTTGCGCAACGGCTGCCATGGGCCAGCAAAGGGCCAGCAGCAAAAGACCAATGAACCGCATGACGCATTCCCCTCCGGGTCGTCGCGCGCGCCGCCGGATCCTAGCACGGGTCGGGGCATCTTGTCATGTGCGGGCACGGCCGGGGGGGCGGCAAGTCGGTGCGCGGGTGCCAGGCCCGGGCCGCCGGATCGCGACCGGGCCGTGCGATCGGGGTGGAAAGGCGCCCGCAAGCCGCCCTGAAATGACCGCGAAAGCAGCGCCGTTTCTCCCTGCTTTCGCCGCCTTTCGCCACCAGTCTCATCCTTGGCGAAAGACGCTGGGTTCCGGTGGTGCGGCTAACAGCCCCCACCCAGTCCGTGCCACCGGAACCGTCTTTCGCACCTGGCCCCGCTTCGGCGGGGCCTTTGTTCTTGTGGGCCCAGGGCGAAAGTTCGCCCCCTCCCCCTTGCCTCTCCTTGCCTCTCCTTGCCTCTCCATGCCGCCCGCCGCGGCCCTCCCCCCTGCTTCTTCTGTTCAAAAATACCTTCCGGGGGTCCGGGGGTGGAAAACCCCCGGCGTTTGCCGCCCGCTCAGCCGAAATCGCCCTGGCAGAACCAGCCCCCAGAAACCGCGCCGCCATGGGCGTGGTAAAGCCACAGGCGTTCGCCCGAGGTGACCTCGATCCGCCAGTAATCGCGGGTGCCCGAGCGCCAGTCGGGCTCGTCCAGCCACCATTCCGGCGCGATCCGCTCGGGCCCGGTGGCGGCCCGCGTCACCAGCTCGCGGCGGCGCCAGCGAAAGCGCGCCGGCGGCATCCTGTCATCGGCGGCCAGAACCGGTTCGGGGCGAAACAGCAGGGCAGGGCGCGGGGCGCGCGGCGCGGGCCAGTCCGTCGCCGGCCCGGACCAGGCCGCGGGCAGCACCAGGGCGGATTTTTCCGGCACATGGCTTTCGGCCGGCGCCAGCCGGGTGATCGCCTCGATCCCGATCCGCGCCCCGAGCCGGGCGATCAGGTCGGCCATCGCGGTATCGGCCCCGGCCCGCGCCGCCGCCGCCTCGGCCGCGTCGAGATGGCCGCGATGCTGGCGGGCATGGACCGGTTCGGTCTGCGGCGCCTCAAGCCGGATCACGTCGATGCCGAAGCCGGGGTCGACCTCGGCCAGCTTCAGCATCATGAGCGGGCGCAGCCGGGCCGGATCGGCGGTCGGCTGGGCAAGGCCGATGGCGAGGCTCTGCACGGTTCCGTCGGCGCGAAACAGCTGCAACCGGATGCGCCACGCGCCGTGCCCGCGCGCCGCCAGCCTTGCGCCAAGCGCCGGCAGCAGCCGGTCGATCCCGGCCATGATGTCCTCGGCCAGGCCGATCGGATCGGGCAGGGTCAGGCGGACGGCGAAACCGGGCGGCGGGCGCGCCGGCGAGACCGGCTCGACCTCGAGCCCGAGCGCCTGATCGAGCCGGCGCATCAGCGCGGTGCCGAAGCGCCGGGCCAGCGGCGCGCGCGCCATGCCGATGATGTCGCCGATCCGGTGCAGGCCAAGCCGCGCCAGATCGGCCACCAGCCCGTCGTCAAGCCTGAGTGCGGCCAGCGGCAAGGGCGCCAGCACGCTGCGCAACCGCCC
>PHEC01000021.1 GCA_002841115.1 Alphaproteobacteria bacterium HGW-Alphaproteobacteria-6
GGTGTCGCGTCCCATGGCGTCCTTCCTATCCGCTCTGCCCGCGGCGGTCCAGATTGCGCGTGTGCCAACCGGATTGCGCCCGCACGGGCCAGATTGCACTTGCACGGGAAAACGTTTGCGTCTAACACCCGCCACGCCAAAAGCGCTGTGGTAGCTCAGTGGTAGAGCACTCCCTTGGTAAGGGAGAGGTCGAGAGTTCAATCCTCTCTCACAGCACCATCCCTCTTCAGCCAGGGCCGGGAAGGCCGACGCCATCACCGGCCCGGATTGTCTTTGGTGCTGCTGAAACAGTCACGCACCCACCCGTTTTCAACCACCAATTCGAAATCTGTTCCTCGCCACGCTTCCCGCAAACTCTGGCCCGGGCGACCAGCCCGGGCCGCGCCCGACCCTCCCCCCCGGGAGGGCGCATTGCCATGTCGCAGATTGCTCGACGGCTGGAATGACCTGGCTGCGATAAAGCGCCGCAACCCCGGCGTGGCAAGGCGCCCACCCAGGATCGGGCGCGTCCCTCGGTGCCAGGATCAGATGGCGGGACGGGAAAGGTTTCCTCGCCCGACACTGCCCGAGTTTCTTTTTCAGCGGCCTGCCAGGTGCTGCGCCGGATTGCCGGGCCGCCGGCCTGAAAATGCCCGGCCCCGGCAGCGGTCACCGGCCGTTCCCGTCCCGATCATCGCCGGGGCGGCGCCCGGTCAGTGCAGCCGCCACTCGCCCACGACGTTGCGCCATTCGCCGGGGGCGATCAGCTTGCGATGGGTGAAGCGGACCGAATGCAGCGGCCCCTCGATCTTTTCCTGCCAGAATTCGATGAAGCGGAACAGTTCGGGGTAGTCCGGGGCAAGGTCGTATTCCTGCCAGATGTAGCTGTTGAGGACATGCCGGTAATCCGGCATCCGGTAGTAGAGTTCCGCCGTCGTCAGACCGTAGCCCTGCAACATCAGCCTGGTCTCGGCCCCCGGTTCGCCTGCGCGCATGTTGACCTCCGTCGTCGCCTCCTGCGACCATCATGCCCGATGTGATTTACTTTTCAATGAAAACAATGTGTTGATTGCGTGGCCGCCGGGTGGCGCGCGTGATCGTCCGGGCACCATTGCACCCAAGGGATAGCATGGGATATAGTCCGCGACACCTAAATCTGGATGCCAGACAAGCACGAACAACAAAGGGCGAGCCTTCGTGACCGATACGCCGGAAACCCCTGAAAACACGGATGAAAAACCCGGCGGCGACAAGCCGGTGCGGATGTATCACGCCGGCCCGGTCGCCTCGATCGCCGACGAGATGCGCACCGCCTATCTCGACTATGCGATGAGCGTCATCGTCAGCCGCGCGATCCCCGACCTGCGCGACGGGCTGAAGCCGGTGCACCGGCGGATCCTTTACGCGATGCACGAGACCAGCAACACCCATGACAAGCCCTACCGCAAGTCGGCCCGCCCGGTCGGCGACGTGATGGGCAAGTATCACCCGCATGGCGACGCGGCGATCTATGATGCGCTGGTGCGGATGGCGCAGCCCTTCTCGATGTCGCTGCCGCTCTTGGACGGGCAGGGCAACTTCGGCTCGATGGACGGCGACAATGCCGCGGCGATGCGCTACACCGAAGTGCGGATGGACCGGCCGGCGGCCTTCCTTCTGGCCGATATCGACAAGGACACCGTCGATTTCCAGGACAATTACGACGGCAAGGACCGCGAGCCCTCGGTCCTGCCGGCGCGGTTCCCGAACATGCTGGTCAATGGCGCCGGCGGCATCGCTGTCGGCATGGCGACCAATATCCCGCCGCACAACCTTGGCGAGGTGATCGACGCGACGCTGGCGCTGATCGCCGATCCCGACCTTTCCTCCGAGGCGCTGATGGAGTTCGTGCCGGCGCCGGATTTCCCGACCGGCGGGATCATCCTTGGCCGGGCCGGGGCGCGCAAGGCCTATATCGAGGGGCGCGGCTCGGTGATCGTGCGGGCGAAGACCCGGATCGAGGAGTTGCGCAAGGACCGCTATGCCATCGTCATCGACCAGATCCCCTATCAGGTCAACAAGGCGACGATGATCGAGAAGATCGCCGAACTGGCCCGCGACAAGCGGATCGAGGGCATCGCCCATGTCCAGGACGAAAGCAACCGGACCGGGGTGCGGGTGGTGATCGAGCTGAAGCGCGACGCGACCCCGGATGTGGTGCTGAACCAGCTCTTCCGCTTTTCGGCGATGCAGACCTCGTTCGGCTGCAACATGCTGGCGCTGAACGGCGGGCAGCCCGAAACCCTGAGCTTGCGCGATTTTCTCACCCATTTCGTCAGCTTCCGCGAAGAGGTGGTGGCCCGGCGCACCGCCTATGAGCTGCGCCGCGCCCGCGAGCGCAGCCATATCCTGTGCGGCCTTGCCGTCGCGGTGTCGAATGTCGACGAGGTGGTGGCGACGATCCGCTCCTCGGCCGATCCGTCAGAGGCGCGCGAGCGGCTGATGACAAGGCGCTGGCCGGCCGGCGAGATCATCGAATACATCCGGCTGATCGACGATCCGACCCATCCGGTCAACGACGACGGCACCTACAACCTGAGCGAGTTGCAGGCCCGCGCCATCCTCGATCTGCGCCTGCAGCGGCTGACCGCGATGGGCGTCAAGGAGATCACCGACGAGTTGCAGGATCTGGCCGCGAAGATCCGCGACTATCTCGAGATCCTCGGCAGCCGCGAGCGGATCATGGCGATCATCTCGGACGAACTCGCCGAGGTCCGCGCCGCCTTCGCGGTGCCGCGCCGCACCGAGATCGTCGACTGGGCCGGCGACATGGACGACGAGGACCTGATCGAGCGCGAGGACATGGTGGTGACCATCACCTCGGGCGGCTACATCAAGCGCACGCCGCTCGCCGAGTTCCGCAGCCAGCGCCGGGGCGGCAAGGGCCTGGCCTCGATGGCGACCAAGGAAGATGACGTGGTCACCACGCTCTTCGTCGCCAATACCCATACCCAGCTTTTGTTCTTCACCACCGACGGCATCGTCTACAAGCTGAAGTGCTGGCGGCTGCCGCTGGCGGGACGCACCGCCAAGGGCAAGGCGATCGTCAATATCCTGCCGATCCCGCCCGGCATGTCGATCGCCGCGATCATGCCGGTCGACGTGCCCGAGGATGACTGGCAGGCGCTGCAGATCTTCTTTGCCACCTCGGATGGCGACGTGCGCCGCAATGCGCTGTCGGATTTCACCAATGTCATGCGCAACGGCAAGATCGCGATGAAACTGCCCGAGGGGGTATCCTTGGTCAACGCGCGGATCTGCGACGAAAGCGATGACGTGATGCTGGTCACCGCACTGGGCCGGGCAATCCGCTTCCCGACGACCGAGGTGCGCATCTTCAAGGGCCGCGATTCGACCGGGGTGCGCGGGGTGCGGCTGGCAAAGGGCGATGCCGTGGTGTCGATGTCGGTCATCCGCCATTTCGAGGCGAGCCCCGAGGAACGCGCCGCCTACCTCAAGCAGCGCCGCCTGATGGCCGGCGTGACCGAGGACGAGGCGCCGGACGACGAGGAAGACACCGTGGCCGCGGGCCAGCTTTCGCCCGACCGCTACGCCGCGATGTCGGCGGCCGAGGACCTGATCCTGACCATCACCGCAAGGGGCGCCGGCAAGATATCGTCCAGCCACGACTATCCGGTGCGCGGCCGCGGCGGCCAGGGCGTCAAGGCGATGGATACCGCGATGCGCGGCGGCGCGCTGGTCGCCTGCTTCCCGGTCGAGGCCGACGACCAGATCATGCTGGCGACCTCGACCGGCCAGTCGATCCGCTGCCCGGTCGCCGGCATTTCCTTCCGCTCGCGCGTCGCCGGCGGGGTCAAGGTCTTCGATACCGGCCAGGGCGAAGAGGTGGTCTCGGTCGCGCGGATCGCCGATCAGGGCGATGAGGACAGCGCCGAGGCCGGGCCGGGCGAAGGCGGTGCCGGCGACTGATCCGGCACCGACGGGGCTCCCCGGAATACACGCATAGCGAGAAATCCAGATTTTGACACATTCTTAACGAAATCACGCCACCCTGCCCGGACTGAATGATCCCGGCCGGCCCCGCCACCGGGGCCAGGCTGGAAAACGAAACAGGCCAGGGGGATGGACATGGCTTTCATCGGTTTCAACGAAGGTTTCGAAACCGCGGGACATGAGGGTGGCGGCATCCTTGCCCGCCTGCGCCGCGATCTGGTGGCGCGCCTTGTCGCCCCGCAGGCGGATAAGGCCGGACCGCGCCGGCTTGCCGGCCCCGATCCGCGCGACGCCGGCGCCGCCGGCTATCTCGCCGATATCGACATCGAACTGCGGTTCTGACGCCGGGGCCGGCCCGCAGCGCCGGCCCTGACCCTGCCCCGCGGCCGCCGGACCGGTAGCCGCAGGCCCCCCCCCGCCACCGGCCCTCTGCTGCCGGCCCTTTGCTGCCGCCCCTCTGCTGCCGGATCTTTGCTGAAGGCCCTCCGCGGCCGGCCCTCGGCAGTCGCAGCCCTGTCGGCCGCCCCCCCCCCGCTGCCCCCCGGCACCCTCTGCTTCGGCCGTCACCCTGCCGCCTCCGGCCGGCGACGGCCCATCGCCCGGACCCACTCGACCCTGCGCAGGCAAAACGGAAACAGTGGTTCCCTTTTCCGCCGATTACACAATCACCGCCGGAAAATCGGCCATAATCTCGAAAAAGATTAATCAATATGAACACATTCCCAACCAAGTGGCGACAAAGTCCCAAGACAATCCTGCAATCAGGGGGCGACTGTTTCCCACGTAACCAGTCCTGATTGTCCGGTTTCCCGCTGCCAGAAAGAGGACCGCCAGAATGGCCAAGACCAGAACCCGCCCCGAGACGCTCGACCAGACCGGGCAGAACCTCGTGCGCATCCTGATCGCCTCATATTTCCTTGCCGTCGCCATCGGCCTGATCCCCGGCACCGGCATCACCGCGCTCAGCGCCCAGATCCTGCCCGCGGACCAGGCCGCGATCGCCGGCAACGGCGTGCTTTTCGCGCTGGCCTACCTGGTGCTGATCGGCGCCTGGCTGCGGATCTCGGCGCTGTTGCTGGCCACGCTGGTCTTCTGGTCCAGCTATGTCGCCCATATGGGCGTCAACCTCGAGGCCTACTGGCGCGACATGGCGCTGGTCGGCGCGCTGATCCTGACCTACACCCAGACCCAGCCGCGCGCCGAACGCCGGCGCAGCGCCTTGCGCTGGACGCCGGGGGCACGGCGCGTCGATGCGACCACGCCGATCCGGCCGCGCCGGGTGCTGGCCGCGCATAGCCGGGTGCAGCCGGCGCGCCGGGTCGTCCTGCCGGTATCGGGCACCGATGCCGCCACCGGGCGCCCGACGGTCACGCTGCGCCTGGTCGAGACCGCCGACTGCGACAACATCTTCCGCGACGATCCCGACCTCGCGCCCGACCTGGCGCTGGCCTGCTGATCGCGCGAACCGGCCGGCGACCCCTTCGCGGCGCCGCCCCCCTTTCCAAAGCCGGCGGTTTGGCCTAGATCGCCGGCATGGATCAACCCCTTCACATCATCGGCGGCGGCATGGCCGGATCGGAAGCCGCCTGGCAGGCGGCCGAGATGGGCGTGCCGGTGGTGCTGCACGAGATGCGCCCGAAAGTCGCGACCTTCGCCCACCGCACCGGCATGCTGGCCGAGATGGTCTGCTCCAACTCCTTCCGCTCGGATGATGACGAGGCCAACGCGGTCGGTCTCCTGCACTGGGAGATGCGCGCGGCCGGCGGGCTGATCATGGCGATGGCCGATGCGCACCGGCTGCCGGCCGGCGGCGCGCTGGCGGTCGACCGCGATCCCTTCGCCGCTTCGGTCACCGCGCGGCTGCGCGCGCATCCGATGATTTCGGTGTCCGAGGAAGAGGTTACCGATCTTTCCGAAGCTGGCCAGTGGATCATCGCCACCGGCCCGCTGACCTCGCCGGCGCTGGCCGAAGCGATCCGCCGCGCCACCGGGGCCGAGGCGCTGGCCTTCTTCGATGCGATAGCACCCATCGTCCATGCCGACAGCATCGACATGTCGGTGGCCTGGATGCAGTCGCGCTATGACAAGGGCGAGACCGAGGCCGAGCGCACCGCCTACATCAACTGCCCGATGGACCGCGACCGCTACGAGGCCTTCATCGACGCGCTGCTCGCCGCCGACCGCGCCGCCTTCCACGAGGGCGAGGTCGCGCCCGATGCCACCCCCTATTTCGACGGTTGCCTGCCTATCGAGGTGATGGCGATGCGCGGCCGCGAGACCTTGCGCTTCGGGCCGATGAAGCCGGTCGGGCTGACCAATGCGCATTGCCCGGAGGTCAAGCCCCATGCGGTGGTGCAGCTTCGGCGCGACAATGCGCTCGGCACGCTCTACAACATCGTCGGCTTTCAGACCAAGATGAAGCATGGCGCACAAACCCATGTTTTCCGAATGATTCCCGGGCTGGAGGATGCCGGTTTCGCGCGCCTCGGCGGGATCCACCGCAACACCTTCATCAACTCGCCGACCCTGCTTGACGACCGGATGCGGCTGCGCCTGCGGCCCCACATCCGCTTTGCCGGGCAGATCACCGGGGTCGAGGGCTATGTCGAAAGTGCCGCGATGGGGCTTCTGGCCGGGCGGATGGCGGCGGCGCAGATCCTCGGGCGCGACCTTGCCCCGCCGCCGCCAGCCACCGCGATGGGCGCGCTGGTCGCCCATATCACCGGCGGCGCCGAGGCGAGAACCTTCCAGCCGATGAACGTCAACTTCGGGCTTTTCCCGCCGATCGAGGCCAAAGGCGGGCGCCGCGGCCGCAAGGATCGTTACCGTGCCTATACCGATCGCGCGAAATCCGTTTTTTCGCAATGGCTTGCGGCGCAACCCTGATGCGAACCCGGTTCGCGCCCTCGCCGACCGGATACCTGCACCTTGGCCATGCCTATTCGGCGATGCTGGCGCACGGGCGGGCGCGGGCGGCGGGCGGTGCCTTCCTGATCCGGATCGAGGATACCGACCGCGCCCGCTGCCGGCCGCAGTTCGAGGCGGCGATCTTCGAGGATCTCGCCTGGCTCGGGCTCGACTGGGACGAGGTGCCGCTGCGCCAGTCCGACCACCCCGACCGCTACCGGGGCGCACTCGACCGGCTGATCGCGATGGATCTGTGCTATCCCTGCCGCTGCACCCGCGCCGACATTCGTGCCGCCCTGGCCGCGCCGCAGGAAGGGGTGGCGAGCGGCCCGGCCTATCCCGACACCTGTCGCGGCCGGCCGATGGCGACGCAAGGGCCGGATGACGCGATCCGCCTCGACATGGCGCGCGCCCTGGCGCGGCTCGGCCCGGCGCGCCCCGGTTTCACCGAGACCGGCCCCGATCACGCCGGCCGGCACCGGATCGACCCGGACAGGCTGATCGCCGATCCCGGCGACATCGTGCTGGCGCGCAAGGACATCGGCGCGGGTTCCTATCACCTTGCCGTGGTCGTCGATGACGCGGAACAGCGCATTACCGAGGTGGTGCGCGGCGCCGATCTTTTCGCCGCGACCTTCCTGCACCGGCTGCTTCAGGACCTGCTCGGGCTTCCGGCGCCAGGCTACCATCATCACCGGCTGATCCGCGACGCGGCCGGCAAGCGCCTGGCCAAGCGCGACGATGCCCGCGCGATCCGCCGCTACCGCGCGGAGGGGGCGACGCCGGCCGATATCCGCCGCATGATCGGCCTGACCTGATCCGCCTCAGCCCCGGGCGCGCAGCCGGGCGATCAGGCTCGATGTGTCCCAGCGCTTGCCGCCCATCCGCTGCACATCGCCGTAGAACTGATCGACAAGGGCGGTGACCGGCAGGCTGGCGCCGATCTGGTTGCCGGTGGCCAGGCAGATGCCCAGATCCTTGCGCATCCAGTCGACCGCAAAGCCGAAGTCGAAGCGGTTCTCGGCCATGGTCTTGTGGCGGTTCTGCATCTGCCAGCTGCCGGCCGCGCCCTGGCTGATCACCGCGACCAGCGCCTCGATGTCAAGCCCGGCCTTGTCGGCGAAGTTCAGCCCCTCGGCGAGGCCCTGCACCAGTCCGGCGATGCAGATCTGGTTGACCATCTTGGCCAGTTGCCCGGCACCGCTGTCGCCCATCCGCCGGCAGATCTTGGCATAGGCGTCGATCACCGGCTCGGCCCGGGCGTAATCGGCCTCGCTCCCACCGCACATCACCGAAAGTGCGCCGTTTTCCGCCCCCGCCTGGCCGCCCGAGACCGGCGCATCGACATAGCCAAGGCCAAGCCCGGCGGCCTTTGCCGCCAGATCGCGCGTCACCGCCGCCGAGACCGTGGTGTGATCGACAAAGACCGTGCCCCTTGCCATGCCGGCAAAGGCGCCCTCGGTTCCCTCGCAGACCGCGCGCAGGTCATCGTCGTTGCCGACGCAGGCCAGCACGAAATCCGCGCCCTTCGCCGCCGCCGCCGGGGTCGGCGCCGAACTGCCGCCGTGCTTTTCGACCCAGGCCGCGGCCTTGGCCGGGCTGCGGTTGTAGACCGTGACCGCATGGCCCTTGGCGGCCAGATGGCCGGCCATCGGGAACCCCATCACCCCCAGTCCCAGAAATGCCAGCCTGGCCATCGCGCCCTCCCATATCCATTGCGTGCGACATCGATCTGTCCTAGTTAACCGCCCTGCCTCTGGCGTCAACCAGGACCGGCGCGCGGCGCCCCCGGACTATCGGCTTTTCATGCTCACCGCCTTTCGCTGGCTCTTGCGCATCTTCACCGGGCTTCTGGGCCTTGTCGCGCTGGCGCTGGGCCTTGGCTATTACTTCGCCGCCCGGTCGCTGCCCGATTACGGCGCCCGCCATCAGGTCGCCGGGATCACCGCCCCGGTCGAGATCGTCCGCGACACCGCCGATGTGCCGCATGTCTTCGGCGCCAGCGACACGGATGTGTTCTTCGGCCTCGGCTTTGCCCATGCCCAGGACCGGCTCTGGCAGATGACGCTGCTGAGAAGGACGGCGCAGGGAAGGCTGTCGGAGGTCTTCGGCGCCCGCACCGCGTCCACCGACGAATTGATGCGCCGGCTTGACCTTTACGGGCTGGCGACCCGGTCGGTCGCGGCCCAGGATGCCGCCACCCGCGCCGCGCTCGAGGCCTATGCCGAGGGCGTCAACGCCTGGATCGGCATCGTCAATGCCGAGGCGCGCGGCCGTGGCGCGCCGGAATTCTTCCTGTTCTCGAACGAGATCGCGGTCTGGCAGCCGGCCGATTCGATCGCGGTGCTGAAGCTGATGGCGCTGAAATCCTCGGGCCAGCCGATGGCCGAGGTGCGGCGCGCGCGCCTGTCGCTGCTGTCGCAGGACTGGGTGCGCGACCTTCTGCCCGACGTGCCGGGCGAGGGCGTCGCCGCCCTGCCGCCCTTTGCCGCGCTGGTGCCGGGGGTGGCGCCCAGCTTCGCCGCGCTGACCCCGGCGCCGGACCGGTTCTATCCGGTTGCGGCACCCGCCTTCGCCGGGGCGTCGAACGCCTGGGCGGCGGCACCGGCGCGCGCCGCCGCCGGCGCCTCGCTGCTGGCCAATGACCCGCATGTGCCGCTCAGCGCGCCGTCCCTGTGGTATCTGGCGCGGCTTGAGCTGGCCTCGGGCGGGGTGATCGGCGCGACCATCCCCGGCATTCCGGCGATCCTCGCCGGGCGCGGCGAGGGCTTTGGCTGGGGCATCACCACCGCCTCGGCCGATGACGCCGACATCCGGATCGAGGAACTGGACCCCGCCGACCCCGAACGCTACCGCACCCCCGAAGGCTGGAAGCCGTTCGAGACCCGCCGCGCGATCATCCAGATCCGCGACGCCACGCCGATCACCGTCACCCTGCGCTGGAGCGACAACGGCCCGGTGCTGCCCGGCTCGCATTTCGACCTGGCCAGCGTCACCCCGCCCGGCCATGTCGCCAGCCTCGGCTGGACCGGGCTCGACCCGGCCGACCGCTCGATGACGGCCGCGATGGCCTTGATGCGGGCGCAGAGCCGGGCCGAGGGGATCGCCGCCGGCGCCGAATTCGTGGCGCCGGCGCAGAACGTGGTGATGGCCGACCGCGACGGGGTGGCGATGGCCCTCTTTGGCGCCCTGCCCGACCGCGATCCGGCGATGCTTGGCCAGGGCCGGCTGCCGGCGCTGGGCTGGATGGCCGAGAACCGCTGGCGCGGGCGGCTGCCCTATGCCACCAACCCGCGCTTCATCGCACCGGCCGGCGGCATCGTCGGCAATACCAACAACAAGCTCATCGACCGCCCCTTTCCGCGCCATGTCTCCTTCGACTGGGGCGATACCCAACGGGTGCAACGCTGGACCCGGCTGATGCAGGAGCGCGAGGTCCACAGCCGCGACAGCTTCATCGCCGCCCAGCTTGACACCACCTCGCCGGCGGCGCGCACCATCCTGCCGCTGATCGGGCGCGACCTGTGGTTCACCACCGGCGCCGCCGGCACCGGCACCACGGCGCGCCAGCGCAGCGCGGCGCTTGATCTTCTGGCCAAGTGGGACGGCAACATGAACGAACACCTGCCCGAACCGCTGATCTACGCGGCCTGGGTGCGGGCCCTGCAGGCGCGGCTGATCCGCGACGAACTTGGCCCCCTGGCGGATGCCTTCCCCCATGCCGAGCCCTTGTTCATCGAACGGGTCTTTCGCGACATCGACGGGGCTCAGCGCTGGTGCGACGTGATGCGCTCGGCCCCGATCGAGACCTGCACCGAGATCGCGCGGATGGCGCTTGATGACGCGCTCTTGTGGCTGAGCGAGCGCTACGGCCCGGCGGTGGAAAGCTGGCGCTGGGGCGATGCGCACGAGGCGCGCCACGATCATCCGGTGCTGGGCCGGGTGCCGTTCCTCAACTGGCTGGTCAACATCCGCCAGTCGACCTCGGGCGGCGATCACACGCTGATGCGCGGGCTGACGGCCGGCGAGGGTGCGGCACCCTTTGCCAATGTCGATGCGGCCGGCTACCGCGGCGTCTATGACCTCGCCGATCCCGACAGTTCGGTCTTCATCATCGCCACCGGCCAGTCGGGCCACCCGCTCAGCCGTCACTACGATGACCTGAGCGAGCGCTGGCGGCGCGGCGAATATGCGCCAATGTCGCTGGACCCCGATCTGGCCCGCGCCGCGGCGACCGGCATCACCACGCTGGTGCCGGCGCCGGCGCCATGACCGGGGCGAGGATCGGGGCGGCGACCGGCGGGCCGGTCCTGATCACCGCCCGGCTTCGGCTGCGCCGGCCGCGCGCCGGCGATCTCGCCGCCTTCCACGGCTTTCTCGGCGATCCGCGCGCGATGCGCTACTGGTCGTGTCCCGCCCATGCCACGCTGGGCGAAAGCCGCGATTTCCTTGAGCGGACGCTCACCGCGTCGGTGGCCGGGCTGTCGGACGAGTTTGTCATCGAGCGCGACGGCAAGGTGATCGGCAAGGCCGGCGCCTGGCGCTTGCCGGAACTGGGCTTCATCCTGCACCCCGATCACTGGCGCCAGGGCCTGGCGCGCGAGGCGCTGGGCGCGGTGATCGCCCATCTTTTCGCGGCCCATCCGCTGGCGCGGCTGACCGCCGATGTCGATCCGGGCAATGCCGCCTCGCTCGGGCTGCTGGCGCATCTGGGGTTTCAGCGGACCGGCACCGCCACAAACACCTTGAGGTGGGGTGAGGAATGGCGCGATTCGGTCTATCTGGCGCTGGACCGGGCGGTCTGGGCAGAGCGCGGCGGCTCCTGACTCCGCCCCGTCCGGTCAACAGGGTGGTGAAAAAGTCATCGCGCGCCGCCTTCCTCCAGGAGACCGGGAAATTGGTCTTCTGGCCCGGCTGCCATGGCCGCGGCCATCGCCGAGGCTATGGGATGGCGTTGCCGCTAGCCTGGCCGGGGGTCCAAAGCCCCCGGCCAGCCCCCGCCGCCCGACCCGGTCGCAGTCGCCGGCCTTGCCTTGGACCATCCTCCCGCGGGCGGAAGGGGCCAATGTCTGGCGGGGAATCTGTTCCTGTCCCGCCATCTGATCCTGGCGCCGAGGGGCGCGCCCGACCCTGGGTGGGCGCTTTGCCACGCCGGGGTTGCGGTGCTTTATCGCAACCAGACCATTCCAGCCGTCGAGCAATCTGCGACAGTGCAAGGCGCCCTCCCGCCGGGAGGGTCGGGCGCGGCCCGGGCTGGTCGCCCGGGCCCGGGCTTGTGGGGAACGTGGCGCGGAACAGATTTCCGATCTGGTGGTTGAAAACGGGTGGGTGCGTGACTTCTTCGGGGGCCCGTCAATGCCCCCCCTCGCGCCCGGTCGCCGGCCCCCCGTCACAGCGCGGCAAAGGCCGCCTTCTGCCGCGCGGTCCAGGACAGGCGCAGGTGATGGCCGTCCTCGGCCTCGCGTTCCGACTGCACCACCCCGGCCTCGTGCAGCCAGGCGCGCTTGCGGCCCTCGGCGAAGGGCAGCACGACCTCGGCGACCTCGCGCGCCTCGTCCAGCAGGGCGCCGAGTGCCGCGACCAGCGCCGCCACCCCCTCGCCGCTTGCCGCCGAGACCGCCTGCACCCCTGGCAGCCGGGCATCGCGCACCAGCAGGGCGGCGCGCTGATCGGCGTCCAGAAGGTCGATCTTGTTCCAGACCTCGATCTGCGGCACCTCGGCCCCGACCCCGAGGCTTTCGAGGATCGTCGCCACGTCGGCGGCCTGTTCGGCGGTCTCGGGATGGGCGATGTCGCGGACATGCACGATCAGATCGGCCTCCAGCACCTCTTCCAGCGTGGCGCGGAACGCCGCCACCAGTTCGGTCGGCAGGTCCGAGATGAAGCCGACGGTGTCGGACAGGATCACCCGCCGCCCGTCCGCCAGGGTCATCCCGCGCATCGTCGGATCGAGCGTGGCGAACAGCATGTCGCGGGCCAGCACCCTGGCCCCGGTCAGCCGGTTGAACAGCGTCGACTTGCCGGCATTGGTATAGCCGACCAGCGCCACCACCGGGAACGGCACCTTGCGCCGTGCGGCGCGGTGCAATGCGCGGGTCTTGACGACGCGGGCCAGCTGGCGGCGGATCTTGACCACCTCCTCGTCGATGGCCCGCCTGTCGGCCTCGATCTGGGTCTCGCCGGGGCCGCCGACAAAGCCGAGGCCGCCGCGCTGGCGCTCAAGGTGGGTCCAGGCCCGGACCAGCCGGGTGCGCTGATAGGAAAGCGCCGCCAGTTCGACCTGAAGCACCCCCTCGCGGGTTCGCGCCCGGTTGGCGAAGATCTCGAGGATCAGCCCGGTCCGGTCCAGAAGCTTGACCTTCCAGGCGCGCTCCAAGTTGCGCTGCTGCACTGGGCTGACCGGGCCGTCGACCAGCACCAGATCGACCTCGTCCGCCTCGAAGCGCGCGCGCAACTCTTCGACCTTGCCCGAGCCGAAGAGCATCCCGGCCTGCGCCCTGGCCAGCCGCACCACCTCGGCGCCCATCACCTCGATGTCAGGCAGCGCGGCGGCCAGCGCCACCGCCTCGGCCAGCGCCAGATCAGGGAGCCGCCGGGCACGGCCCTGCTTGAGGTCGGGATGCAGCACGAAGGCCCGGGTCGGCCGGTCCCTGACGATGTGCGGATCCTTGTCGATGTGCGGATCGATCAGTCTTCGCCCTCGTAAAGCGAGATCGGCTGACCCGGCATGACGGTCGAGATCGCGTGCTTGTAGACCAGCTGCGACTGCCCGTCGCGGCGCAAGAGCACGCAGAAATTGTCGAACCAGGTGATCACGCCCTGAAGCTTGACCCCGTTGATCAGGAAGATCGTGACCGGGACCTTGGTCTTGCGGACATGATTGAGAAAGGCATCCTGCAAATTCTGTTTGTCGGCAGCCATTGTGTTTTTGCCTTTTGTTCTTGTCTTGCACTCAATTGCGGCCCTTGGCGTGCCTTGGCCCGGACCTTGGCCGAAGTATGCGCAAGATCGGGCGAGTTTCCAGCCCCAAAACGCAAGACCGCCGCGGGGTGCCGGGCTTTCGGTGTCGCGCCGGCCACGGGCTGCGCCGCCGGCGCCGTCAGCGCCGCCAGAACTCGGGGTTGAGCAGGGCGATGATCGCCAGCGTCTCGAGCCGGCCGAGGATCATCGCCGCCGCGGTGACCGCGCGCGCCACGGTGTCAAGCCCGGCCCAGGCCAGCGGCACCTCGCCGGCGACCGCGGCCAGGGGGCCGGTCGTCGCCAGTGACGCGACCGCGAAGGTCGTCGCCGCCTCGAAGCCAAGCCCGGTCAGCGCCAGCGCCAGCATGGTGACCGCGATCGACAGCGCGAAGAGCATGAAGAAGATCCAGGCCATCTGCGCGCCTTGCCGGCGCAGCCGGCGCGCCTGCGCCCCGGCGCCGCCAACCGAATTGGGGTGGATCAGCCGCTCGATCTCGCGCTCGCCGTGGCGGTAAAGCGCGTAGACCCGCAACAGCTTGACCCCGCCCGCGGTGGTCGCGACCCCGCCGCCGATCACCGCCAGCCCGGCCAGCACCAGCCCCGGCGTCTCAAGCCCCGACCAGTCGCGTGCCAGCGCCCAGTCGGCCGAGGCGAAGCCGGTCGTGGTCAGGAACGACAGGATGGTGAAGGTGGTGCCCCAGAAGGCGCGCAGCGCCGCCGGCAGGTTGCGCACGTCATCGACCTCGAAGGCGCCGATCCAGTGGCGCAGGAACAACAGCGCCGAGACCACCGCCACCAGCAGCACCGCCAGCCGCAGTTCGGGATCGCGGCCGAGGCCGGCGACATGATGCTGCCCCCGCCCGCCAGGGTAGAGCCGGCGCGACAGCGCGAAGATCAGGAAGACGAAGATCACCGCCTCGCCGCCGACGCCCGATCCGGGCACCGGCTCGCCGCCGGCACCACCGAGACCGCCGAGCGGCGAGATGCCGGAGGTCGCCAGCGTCGACATCGCATGGCAGGCCGCGACCAGGCTCTGGTCGCCGGCGATGATCAGCGCGATCCACAGGATCAGCGTCAGCCCGCCATAGACCGGAAACAGCGTCGCGGTGAAGCGCCAGAGCCGCTCGGAGGGGTCGGCGAACCGGGCGGTCTGCGCCCCGGTCACCGCCCCCTGCCCGGCCGGCGCCCCGGTCAGCACCTCGAAGCCGCCGAGGTTCATCGGCGCGAGGATCGCCACCGCCGTCACCAGCACGAAGAACCCGCCCATCCAGCCGACCAGCGCGCGCCACAGATGCACCGATCCGGGCAGGCGCGCCGGCTCGAACAGCGAGGCGCCGGTGGTGGTCAGCGACGAGACCATCTCCCACCAGGCGTTGAAGAGGCTGGTGTCGGGCACCGCCTCGCGCAGGGGCACCGCCAGCATCAGCGGCAGCACGCTGAAGGTGCCGACCAGCGCCAGCAGATGGCTGCGCGCCCGGTGCCCCGGCCGGTTGGCGCGGGTCGCGATGCCCAAAAGCAGCGCCAGCACGACAAAGAGCGTGGCCGGATAGAAGAAGGCGCGGGCCAGGCCATAGTCGCGCTGGGTCATCGCATGGGCGGCCGGCAGATACATCGCCAGCGCCCCGATCGCCATCAGGATCACCAGCAGGGGCAGATCGAGGATGCGGCGCATGGCTTGGCTGTCCGTTCAGAAGAAGTCGATCGAGACCTGCAGCAGACGCTCGACCTCGGGCACGTCGCCGGCCATGGCGAAAAGCGCGATCACGTCGCCCTCCTCGATCCTTGTGTCGCCGGTCGGCTTCAGCACCCGGTCGCCCTTCATCAGCGCCCCCATCAGCACGCCTTCGGGAAACTCGATGTCGCGCACCGCCCGCCCGGCGATCGGCGAGGTCGAGAGCACCTGGGCCTCGATCATCTCGGCCTCGGCATCGCCGATCGAATAGATCGCCCGCACCCGGCCGTGGCGGATGTGGCGCAGGATCGAGCTGACGGTGGTGGCGCGCGGGTTGATATAGGCGTCGATGTCGAGCGCCCCCATCAAGGGCACCAGCGTCGGGTCGTTGATCAGCGCGATCGCCATGGCGCAGCCGGCCTGCTTGGCGCGCACCGCGGCAAGGATGTTGGTCTTGTCGTCGTCGGTGACCGCCAGCACCGCGTCGGCGCGCTCGATATTGGCTTCGGCCAGGATCTCGGCGCTCATGCCGTCGCCGTTGAGCACGATGGTGCGTTCCAGCGCATCGGCGGCGCGCTCGGCCTGGGCGCGGTTCTTCTCGATCACCTTGGCGCGGACCCGGTCGGTGCGCGCCTCGAGCGCGCGGGCCACGGCAAGGCCGACATTGCCGCCGCCGATGATCACCACGCGCTCTTGCTTCTTCGTCGCCTTGCCGAAGATGTCGAGGGTGCGATTGACGTCCTCGACATGGGTGAAGACATAGATCTGGTCGCCGGCGAAAAGCTGATCGCCGGGATCGGGGGCGAAAAGCCGGCCCTCGCGGCGCACCCCCACGACGATGGCGCGCAGCGTCGAGAAAAGATCGCTGAGCTGGCGCAGCGGCGTGTTCAGCACCGGGCAGTCGTCATCGAGCGCCACGCCGAGAAGCTGCGCCTTGCCGCCCATGAAGCTTTCGGTGTCGAAGGTCGAGGGCGCGGCGAGGCGTTGCAGCGCCGCCTCGGCGACCTCGCGTTCGGGGCTGATGACGACATCGATCGGCAGGTGGTCGCGCCGGTAGAGGTCGGCATAGATCGCGTCCATGTAGGACTGCGCCCGGAGGCGGGCGATCTTGCGGGTGATGCCGAAGACCGAATGGGCCACCTGGCAGGTGACCATGTTGACCTCGTCCGAATGGGTCGCGGCGATGATCATGTCGGCGTCGCGCGCGCCGGCGCGTTCCAGCACATCGGGGTAGGAGGCAAAGCCCGCCACCCCCTGCACGTCCAGCGTCTCGGTGGCGCGGCGCACCAGATCGGGGTTGCTGTCGACCACGGTGACGTCGTTCTTCTCGCCGGCCAGATGGCGCGCGATCTGCCAGCCGACCTGGCCCGCGCCGCAGATGATGACCTTCATGCTGTCTGTCCCCGTCTGGCGGCGCCCTGCGCCCCGTGCCTAGATAGGCCGGCCGGGCCGGCGCGGTCAATGCGCGCGGCGGGAGGGGGGGGGCGCTGCGACCCCCGGCGCCGATCGGGCGGGGCCGGCGCGCCTTGGGGTATTTTCGCAACGAAGAAGCGCCGGGCGGTTGCAAGAGGCCGGGCGGGCGGGTGCGGGGCGGGCGGGTGCGGGGCGGGCATGGGGAGGCGTCTTGCCCTTGCCGGGCGGCAGGCGTTGCCCCATATCGGGAGCATGTTGCGGCTGACCCCGATCCTTCTGGCGATTCTCTATGCGCTGGTGATGTGGCGGTTCTCGGCCTGGCGGCTGGCCCGCGATCTTGACCAGCGCTCGGCGCCGCTGGTCGACCCGGCCTTGCGGCCGGTTCTGGCGCGGCTGGCCGAGGCGGCCGGGGTGGCGCGCGTCACCGTCCATCTTTACGAGACCCCGGCGGTCAACGGGCTTGCCGCCCCGGACGGGCGGATCTTCATCACCCGCGGCTTTTACGCGAAGTTCCGCGACGGCACGGTCAGTGCCGAGGAGATCGCCTCGGTCATCGCGCATGAGCTTGGCCATGTCGCCCTTGGCCATGCGCGGCGGCGGATGATCGACTTTTCCGGGCAGAACGCGATCCGCGTCGTGCTGGCGACGGTGCTGGGGCGGTTCCTGCCCGGGATCGGGGTCTGGCTGGCCGGGATGGTGACGGCACTTCTGGCGGCGCGGCTCAGCCGGCAGGACGAATACGAGGCCGATGAATGGGCGGCCGCGCTGCTGATCCGCGCCGGCATCGGCACCGGGCCGCAAAAGTCGCTGTTCGCCCGACTTGGCGCGCTGACCGGGGCGGACGGGCGCGGCCCGCCGGCCTGGCTGACCAGCCATCCCGCCACCGCCGAGCGCATCGCGGCGATCGAGGCGCGCGAGGCGGCCTGGGGCGTCGGTTCTGGCGGCGGCTGAGGGATCAGTTCGGCAGGACCGGCGGCCGGGCGTTCAGCCGAGCAGAATGGGCCTGCGGTCGCCGGCGGCGAAGCGGCGCAGCACCGCCGGGTAGAGCAGATGTTCCTGGGCGAGGATGCGGGCGGCGAGGGTCGCTGCGCTGTCGCCGGGCAGCACCGGCACCCGCGCCTGGCCGAGGATCGGGCCGGCGTCAAGGTCGGCGGTGACCTGGTGCACGGTGCAGCCGGCCTGCGCGTCGCCGGCGTCGAGCGCCCTCTGGTGAGTGTGAAGGCCGGGGTATCTGGGCAACAGGGAAGGATGGATGTTCAGCATCCGTCCGGCGAAGCGGGCGACGAATTCGGGGCTGAGGACCCGCATGAAGCCGGCGAGGCAGAGGATGTCGGGCGCGGCGGCAAGCAGCGGTTTCAGCAGTTCGGCCTCGAATCCGGCGCGGTCGCGCCCGAAGGCCCGGTGATCGACCGCCGCCGTCGGGATGCCCATC
Organism: Alphaproteobacteria bacterium HGW-Alphaproteobacteria-6; assembly: GCA_002841115.1. Lineage (GTDB taxonomy): Bacteria > Pseudomonadota > Alphaproteobacteria > Rhodobacterales > Rhodobacteraceae > Albidovulum. The sequence goes on from PHEC01000021.1 coordinate 18,357, forward strand.
TCGCGCGCGCGGGCAAGGCCGGCGGCCGCGGGATCGTTCGCGGCGACGAGGACCGGGCGGGCGGGATGGTCGCCGGTCATGCTGCGGACCAGCGCCACCATGTTCGACCCGCCGCCCGAGATCAGGATGGCGACCCGCTTCACAGCAGGCGGCCGCGCCAGGCGACGCCCTGCCCCTTGGTGACGCGGCCGATCGCGGTCACCGTCTCGCCCTCGGCCTCGAGCGCCAGGCGCAGGTCGGCGGCGCGGTCGGGGGCGGCCACGACGATCATGCCGATGCCGCAGTTGAAGGTCTTGAGCAGCTCTGGTTCCGGCATGGCGGCGGTTTCGGCCAGCCAGCGGAAGACCGGCGGCAGCGTCCAGGCGTTGAGGTCGATCTCGGCGCCGAGGCCCTCCGGCAGGACCCGCGGCAGGTTCTCGGTCAGCCCGCCGCCGGTGATATGGGCGAGCCCGTGCACCCCGCCGGCGCGGATCGCCGCCAGTGCCGCGCCGACATAGAGCCGGGTCGGCGCCAGCAGCGCCTCGCCGAGGGTGCCGGCGCCGAAGGGGGCGGGGGCGCCCCAGGCAAGCCCCGAGCGCTCGACGACCTTGCGGACAAGGGAATAGCCGTTGGAATGGACCCCGTTCGAGGCAAGGCCGAGCAGCAGGTCGCCCTCGGCCACGCCCCGCGGCAGTGCGCCGCCGCGTTCCATCGCGCCGACCGCAAAGCCGGCGAGGTCGAAGTCGTCGCCGTGATACATCCCGGGCATTTCCGCGGTCTCGCCGCCGATCAGCGCGCAGCCCGAGCGCGCGCAGCCGGTGGCGATGCCCTCGATGATCCGCGCCGCCTGATCGACATCGAGCCTGGCGGTGGCGAAGTAATCGAGGAAGAACAAGGGCTCGGCCCCCTGGCAGACAAGGTCGTTGACGCACATCGCGACCAGGTCGATGCCGATCGTGTCGACGCATCCGGTGTCGATGGCGATGCGCAGCTTGGTGCCGACCCCGTCGGTCGCCGCCACCAGCACCGGATCGCGGTAGCCCGCCGCCCGAAGGTCGAAGAGCGCACCGAAGCCGCCGAGGCCGGCCATCGTTCCGGCCCGCGCGGTGCGCGCGGCGGCCGGCTTGATCCGCTCGACCAGCGCGTTGCCGGCGTCGATGTCGACGCCCGCATCGGCATAGCTCAGCCCGTTTTCATTGGTCATGCCATCCCCCGGTTTGCCGCCGCCGACGATCCGCCCGCCGTCGCGGCGCGACATACAGGATTAGCGCGGCGGCGACAACGCGCCGCAAGCCGGCCCCGGGCAGATTGCCGCGCGCCCGCCCGTGCCCCCTTGTCCCCGCCCCCTGCCTTTCGCTTGACCGGACAGCCCAGTGTGCTAGGCAGTCGGCGCGCTTCGGGCCTGTAGCTCAATGGTCAGAGCAGGGCGCTCATAACGCCTTGGTTGGGGGTTCGAGTCCCTCCGGGCCTACCATCCCCGCGCTATATGCATTACTTTTCAAGTAGTTAAGCGGCGTATTATCAATCCATCCGGCCGGGTTTGACATTTTTTTCCTTTTCGTCTGCCGCGACCTGCTTTTTCGGGGCCTCACGGGCGAGGCCCGGACGGTTGGCGGCTGCGACGGCGACAGCTTGCGGCGAAACACAACTCAACCGTCAGACCCGGCGCCATGCGCCCGGAATACGTTTGTCGTCGGATCCAGGCCGATGATGCCAACCTCTCCCATGGACACTGCCCTGCGTAGCGGTCCTTCAACACCCGCCACCATGGCACGTCGATGCCGCCGGGGGGCGCCCACCCCATCGCATACTCCCTCGATGCTCTGTGATCGCTCGGGCTCGGAACGAACGGCGGCTGCGGTTCAATACGCTCCGATGCCCCCGTCGCTCCCGGGCAGAAGATCGGGCTGACCCCCGCCCGGCGGCATCATTGTCGACCTGTCAGATCAGATCACCGGTCATGTCAGGACGACATGTCGAAAGACTTTGTCCGCGTCAGATGTTCGTAGCCATGCCTGGAAAGGGTACAGCCGCAGCCGGTGTCCTTGACGCCAGACCAGGCCAGGGCCGGATCGACCTTGTCGGTGCCGTTCATCATCACGGTTCCGGTCTCGATCCGCTCTCCGAGCCTGACAACCTTGTCCGCATCACGCGTCCAGACCGAGGCACTCAACCCGTAGATGCTGTCATTCATCAGATCAATCGCGGCATCGTCGGAAGCGACCTTCATGATGCCGACCACGGGGCCGAATGTCTCCTCCTTCATGATCTCCATGGAGTGGTCCACATCAACCAGAACTTGCGGCGCGAGATAGGCGCTGCCCTTGCGCGAGGCCGGGAAGGTGCTTTCATCGATCAGCGCGCGTGCCCCCTGGGACACGGCCCGCTCGACCTGTCCACGAACAAAATCAGCAGCACGGCCGCGCACCATCGGCCCGAGATTTGTCGCGGGATCGGTTGGATCACCCAGCCGATACTGCCGGGTCAGATCAACGAACCGGGCGATGAAATCGTCATAGACATCGCGATGGACATAGATGCGCTCGGTCGAGCAGCACGACTGCCCGGCATTGTAGAAACTGCCGTCCACCAGGCGCTCGATGGTGGTCTCCATGTCGGCATCGGGACAGACATAGGCCGGATCCTTGCCACCGAGTTCGAGGCCGACATTGATGAAGCGCCGGGCGGCGGCGGCATGGATCGCACGCCCGCCCTCGACCGAACCGGTGAAGCCGACATGGCCGATCCGCTCATCGGCAATCAGCCGGGCGGTCAGGTCGTGGTCGAGGTGAAGGAACTGGAAGACCCCTTCGGGCAGCCCGGCCGCACGATAGGCCTCGACCAGCCGTTCCGAGACCAGCGGCGTCTGTCCCGAATGCTTCAGCAGGACGGCATTGCCGGCCATGATCGCCGGCACGCAGGAGCCGGCGGGGATCAGATAGGGATAGTTCCATGCCGCGATCGAAAGGACCACGCCGAGAGGCTCGCGACGGATGAACGATCGGCTGCCGGGGCGCGGGAATTCGTCCGCCAGCGCATCCTTGGCGATATCGATCATGAAGCCGGTGCGGATCGCGAAGCCTTCGATCTCGCGACTGCTCTGGCTGATCGGGCGGCCCATCTGCATGGTGATCTCGTGGCCGTGCCGGTCCTTGTCGGCCAGAAGCACGCCGATTGCCTTGCGGCAGATCTCGGCGCGCTCTGCCAGAGGCACCCGGCGCCATCCGGCCTGCGCGCGCTCCGCACGGGCAACGGCATCCTCGATCTGTGCCGCGGTGTGAAACCGGCGGCTGGCGAAGACCTCGCCATTCACGGGCGAGATGCATTCGAGTGCATCGGACATGGCGTGTTCCTTTCGTTCGGGGGGTGGCACCCCCGATGTTGTCAGACCCGCGCACCTTTTCGGCACGACCGGAAGATCGTCGCGATCATGATTGTGTCAGGCCATGCGCTTGCGAAGCTCTCGGAACCGTTCGGGCAGGCTGGTCAGGCCGTCGCGCAGGAAGATGGTGGTCAGGATCAGGACCAGCCCGTAAGCCGCAGGACGATACTGCTCGAAATCCCGAAGATAGAGATCGGCCACCGACAGAACCACGACGCCGACGATCGGCCCCTTGTATGTTTTCATCCCGCCGACCAGCGCCCAGACCAGCACTGTGAGCATGATGGACATGCTGAAGTCGCGGGGGTTGATCGCCGAAAAGTAATGCGCGTGCAGGGTTCCGGCCACACCGGCGAAGAAGCAACCGACCACAAACGCCTCGGTGCGGAACCGGCGCGGGTTCACTCCGACCGAACTGAGCAGAAGGTCGTTCCAGTGAACCCCTTCCAGGGTCATCCCGTATCGCGAATGCTCGATCCGGTACAGGATGAACAGACAGGCCACCATGACCACGAAAGCGAAATAGTAGAACAGGATCGGGTCCGACAGATCGATGCCCAACAGATTGAGTGTCGGAATGACCGTGACGCCACGAGAGCCGCCGAAGATCGGGCGAAAGCCCTGCCAGGAAAGGCGGATCACCTCGCCTGCGGCGAAAGAACCGATGACGAAGTAGAAGCCCTTCATCCGGAACAGCGGAAAGCTCAGGATATAGGCGATCACGGCCGCCGTGACTGCGCCGACCGGCATCGTCAGCCAGGGCGAAAAGCCGAAGTTCTTCGACAGCAGGCTCGACGTATAGGCGCCCACGCCCATCATCACCACATGCGCGAACGACATCTCTCCGGTCAGCGCGATGAAGCGGAAGCTCGCCACGAGGATGATGTTGATGAACAGCGCGATGAAGATGTCGAGCTTGAATGCGCTGACCAGGAAGGGTGTGAACCCGACCGCCACCACAAGCAGCGCGACAGTGACGAGGGTCGAGGATGTGCGGAGGCTAGACTTTTTCATGGCGTCCCATAATCCCGGTCGGTTTGACCACGAGGATGAAGAGCATGAAGAGCATGACGAAGATGTCTGCGTAGATGCCCCCGGCAAACGTGGTGATGAACGTGTGGAAGAAGCTGAAGAAGATCGCGGCGATAACCGCACCGCTGATGCTGCCGACGCCGCCGACGATGATGACGATCAGCCCGTTGATGATGACCGTATGGCCCATGTCGGGGTCGATCTGCACCAGGGGCGCCATGACCGCCCCCCCGGCACCTGCCAGCGCCGCACTGATCCCGATCGCGATCAGTGCAAAGCGGTTGATGCTGATCCCCTGAAGCATCGCCGCCATGGGATCGTCCGCACATGCCCGCAGTGCCCATCCGATCCGGGTTTTCTGGAGCAGGAACCATAGCGCGGCAAGTGCGACGATAGCCACCGCAAGGACCAGCAGCCGTTGATAGGGAACGACAGCGTTCGGCAGGCCGATGATCTGCCAGCTCCCTTTGAGTGGGGCAATGAGGTTCTTCATCAGCCCCTGGCCGAACAGGTAGATCACGGCCACCTGCAGGATCATGAGCATGCCGACGGACAGGATCAATCCGCCCAGTTCGTCGCCCCGCTTCCAGCGAAACAGCACGGTTTCCATGAAAAGGCCGACCAGCGTTGACACGAGGATCGCGCCCAGAGCCGCCACCGGAAAGGGCAGGCCCAGCTCGGAATAGAGATACCAGGTGGCAAAGGCCCCGACCATGTAGAGTTCGCCATGAGCAAAGTTGACGACCTTGGCGACACCAAAGATCAGCACCAGCCCTACGGCGAAGAGCGCCGTGAAGCTGCTTGCGATCACCGCGTTCACTGTCGTCTGGATGATAAGGTCAAACATGATCGTCCCCGACCGTCTCGGCCGCCCCGATACCGTCGCTTTCCGACGGCATCAGGGTTTGACCGAACTCATCGAACAGAGGCCTGCCCAAGGAAGGCCTGAGGATCACCGCAAGTCGCGGCTTCAGTTTGGCAGCATGCCCACTTCCCTGAGCGTGTCGAGGATGGCGGCCTCGTTGTCGGCAAGCCAGCCTGCCACATCGCCCATTTCGACGATCTTCGCCTTGCCATCCTGCAGCTGCACGACGGGCCATCTGCCGATCAGCGCGTTGTTGACGCCGAACACGTCCGCGCCCCACCATTTGGCCTCGCCGAAGATATGGGGCGGCCTGTCCATCGCCTGCAGTGCCGCATAGACATCGGTCGAGTTGACGCTTCCCGCTGCCTCGACGCCTTTTTTCCAGAGTTCGAGGACGGCTGCATAGGTCCATGACTGCGACGTCCAGGCCCCGGGATAGGCCTCGTTGTAACGGTTGTAGAAGACGCCGGGATTGGCGAAGTTGATATCGGCCTCCGTGAGCCGCGGATCGTCGAAATCCGGGAACAGGAAGACGAAGCCCTCCATGAACTCCCTGCTCGTCTTCTCGATCAACTGCGGATAGTTGTCGAGTGTGACCGACATCATCTGCCCACGGAATCCTTGCTGATAGGCCTGCTCGATCATCAGGTTCATGAAGTCCGGATAGGCGGTGTCGAAGCACAGGATGTCGGGGTTCTTGGCCAGAGCCGCCGAGATCACCGGGGCGAAGTCCAGCGTTGCCAGCGGAAACAGCTCGGTATGGACGGTCTCGATACCGTTTTGCTTGAACGCATGCGCGTAGGTCGCGATCGAGGGAATCCCCAGTTCGTCATCTTGCGACAGGATCGCCGCGGTCTTCAATTCCGGTCGGCTTTTGGCCAGCCAGTTGACCGACGGCGGAATGTAGAAGGGATGCACCTCGCCGACGGAAAGCAGATAGGACGAATCGGGCGACAGGTCGGTCGTGCAGGTCGTGGCCGACAGCACCTTCTGCTGGGTCAGATAGGGTTGGACGGCGACCACCGGGGTCGAGCACAGCAGGGTGACGAGATCGACGTGATCGTCCCCGACCAGCTTCTTGGCCCCGGTCAGTGCCTTCGAGGCGAGGAATTCGTCGTCCCAGACCTCGACTTCAACCATGTAGGTGTCATCGCCAACCTTGATGCCACCGGCCTCGTTCGTGAGATCGGCCCAGAGCTTGTAGCCCTGATAGGCAGGCACGCCCCAACCGGCGGCGTCCCCCGTAAGCGGAGTAATCGCACCAACCTTCACGACCTTTTCGCCGGCCCGCGCCGAGGTCGGCAGGGCGATGCCGAAAGTCGTTCCTGCGAGGATCCCGGCCGAGCCAGCAAGGAACTTACGGCGGTCAAACGTAACTTTCATCTTGGTCCTCCCCTTCGTTTCGTTGGTTTTACCGTGGTGGAACGTAAGCATTGCATCCAATCACTGAATGCAATAAACACGACAGAGCAGCGTTCGTCAATGAACTTCGTAGTGACCCGATAACCGGGAGAAGGCCATTCGGGACGGCCGCCGCATTCGCCCTGCCCCGCGCAGCAACCCTGAAAGTGAGGCTTCGATGGTCCGGATTCTGACGATTCTCAATGTTGATGACGCTCCTCCGGGGCTGGTGGGCGACCACCTTGCGGCGCGCGGGGCCGAATGCGTTCGCATCAATCCCCACACCGGGGACAAGCTTCCCGAAACGCCCGAATCCTTTGACGGTATAATCGTTCTGGGCGGGCCACAAAGCGTGGCGGACCCCGCCTTCGACCCGGTGTTCGAGCCGCTGGCCAGGCTGGTCCGGGCATTCCACGAAGATGAAAAGCCGGTCTTGGGACTTTGCCTCGGCTCGCAGCTCATTGCCCGCGCCTTCGGACAGAAAGTGCGCCATCACAACCAGTTGCAGTTCGGCTTCAAGCAGATTGTCCCGACCGAAGCTGCGACTTCGGATCCGGTGCTGTCGGGGCTCGACCATCCGCAGACCGCCTTCGTTCACCACTACGACACCTACAGCCTGCCCGAGGGCGCCGAATTGCTGATGACCGAGGCCGACACGCCCTGTCATGCATTCCGCGTCGGACACACGACCTATGCCTTTCAAAGCCATCCCGAAGCGACGGCGGACATCATTCGCAAATGGGTGGCGCGCACGCAGGACGGCGTGCGCAGACATCTGGGAAAGCGGGGCGAAGAACTTCTCGCCGGACTGGATGATTCCTGTGCCGAAGAGCTGCCGAAAGCAGCCGGGTTCGCCGAGACCATCGCGTTGCGCTGGCTCGACCTTGTCGAAGGGCGCGCCGCCTCCGGCAACGCCGGAAAACCGGGCCAGTAGGAGAACGCCATGGTCGTCCTGAACCGCATCTACACACGGGCCGGAGACAAGGGCCAGACCGCGCTTGGCTCTGGTGCGCGCATCCCGAAGTCGCATCTGCGCATCCACGCCTACGGGACCGTCGACGAACTGAACGCCGTGCTCGGCGTCACAAGGCTGCACTGCGCCGATCTGGGTCCGCTCGACAGCATGCTCGCCGACATTCAGAACGAATTGTTCGATCTCGGGGCCGATCTCTGCGTCCCCGACACCGGCAAGGACCTGGGATACGAACCCTTGCGCGTGCCCCCCGAACTGTATCGGCGAATCGAGGCACAGATCGACGAGCTCAATGCGACCTTGCCGACCCTGCGCTCTTTCGTGCTGCCCGGCGGACATTCGGCCGCCGCCTACCTGCACCTTGCGCGCACCGTCTGCCGCAGGGCCGAACGCCTCGTCGTGGAACTGGCCTCCGTAGAAGGCGAGCATGTCGGCGAAGGCGTGGTCGCCTATGTCAACCGGCTGTCGGACTTCTTTTTCGTGGCCAGCCGGTGGGTGAACGCACAATCGGGTGGCGACATACTCTGGGTGCCGGGGAAGACAGGCTGATCCGCACGGATGACCGCAGCGCCTTCGTCGAGCTGGAACCGTCCCTCGGTCACCACCGCGACGACCCGGTCGAGATAGCCGAGATGGCGCGGCAGCTCCTCAGGGGGGTAATCCCCCCCGAAAGTAAGGGGCTGCATAAGTAGAATTTTCTCGGCAAGATGCACGGGGAGATTTCGAATGAATACAAGCAGATACACAGAGGCGCAGATCATCGCGATCCTGCGTCAGGCCGAAGGCGGTGTGCCGGTGGCCGAGCTTTGCCGCGAGCATGGGATGAGCAACGCCTCTTTCTACAAATGGCGTGCGAAGCATGGCGGGATGGATGCGTCCCTGATCAGTCAGATGAAGGCGATGGATCGAGCCATTGGTGCGCCATTGGTTCAAGCCCAATGGCGAGGGAGAACCGCCGGCTGAAGCGGATGTATGCGGACCTGAGCATGCAGGCGGATTTGCTGAAGGAAGCGCTTGGAAAAAAGTAACCGGGCCATCTCAACGCCGCGAGATGGCCGGGAATGCGGTGGCGCGACGCGGGGTCAGCATAGCGCTGGCCTGCCGGACTTTCGGGGTCAGCGAGACGTGTTACCGCTATGGCCCGAAGTTGCGCGCCGAGAACGAGGAGATCGCTGATCTGCTGACCGGGCTAACCGACGCCCGCAAGTCGTGGGGGTTCGGGCTATGCTTTTTGCATCTGCGCAACGTCAAAGGGCACGGCTGGAACCACAAACGGGTTTATCGGATCTACTGCGAGTTGGCGTTGAACCTGCGGATCAAGCCCCGGAAGCGGTTGAAGCGGGACAAACCTGATGCGCTGGCCGTCCCGGACGCGCCAAATGTGACCTGGTCGATGGATTTCATGGCCGACCGGCTGGGTGACCTTCGATTCCGCGTCATAAGTGAAGCGGGTGTTGCGCGTCGAGGTGAAGAGCCGGATCTTCTCGCCGGGCAGGAGTGTCGTCGAGAACACCACGTCGCCCAGGGACATCGGCCCCGGACAGCGTTCCAGTTCGGCGACGATGGTGATCTCGACCGGCACATCGCTCTGGCGACTGGTCAGCCGGTAGGAGATCCGGAGCCTTTCGCAGCAGGGCGTCCTTTCGATCTCCGGGCAGCAGGGGATATCGTTGATCGAGACGAGGTTGCCGTCGGCCATCTCATGTCCTCCAGGGTTAATGGTTTTCTCAAATCCCTCCCGCTGCCCGCCGGTCAGAAACGACTCGGCGGCACGATTGCGGAAGCGATATTACCTCACGTCAAATCGCCGCAAGGTTGAACCGGCGCGCCCCCGGATCGGCCACATCCGGCCGAGCGGCATCGCGGCAAGGTTGCACCGCCGCCATCATTTTATGCTTTTGCCGAGCCGGGCCATGGCATTAGATGGCGCGGGCGGCGGGGAGGCGGGATGCGGCGGCTGAACAATCATCTGATCGGGGTGGATCGCGGCTCGGTCGTGCTGTTTTCCGACTACCAGGACGGCGGCGCGATGTGGACCGGCCATGGTCCGCGCGAATTGCGCCGGGTGATCGAATTTGCCGAACCCTTCGCCGACGAGCCGGTGGTGCAGGTCTCGATGTCGATGTGGGACATGGACCAGAAGACCAACCAGCGCGCCGACATCTCGGCCGAGATGGTCAACCCGCAAGGCTTCGTCATCGTCTTCCGGACCTGGGGCGATACCCGCGTGGCCCGGGTCCGCGCCGACTGGCTGGCGATCGGCGAACTCAAGGGCGAGGACGACTGGGACATCGGCTGAACCGTTGCCCGCGCCCCCGCGCACCCGGCCCTTCCGCGCTTGGTCCTTGACTTTGTCGCCGCGATGGGCCATCTGCCCACTAACCCGCCGCCGCTGCCGCGTGAGCAGCTCTGTCCCCATGCGGACAGGAAGGCCCCGGGTCAGACCGGTTCCCATGTCACGCCAGGGGTCCTGCGGCCCGATGACCGGCCGCGCCCCGCCTCCTGTCCGTCCCGGTTTGCGGGAACGGACCGCTTTTCACGCGGCGCCATGATGCGCCGCCCGCAAGGAAATCACCTTGAACGACTTTGAATCTCTCGGGATCGCCCCGGGCATCCTCGGCAATCTCGTCCCGCTCGGGCTGACCACGCCGACACCGATCCAGACCCAGGCAATCCCCCAGGCGCTGGCCGGGCGCGACGTGCTGGGCCTGGCGCAGACCGGCACCGGCAAGACCGCCGCCTTCGGCCTGCCGATCCTGACCAGGCTTCTGGAGATCGGGCGCCGCCCGAACCCCAAGACCGCCCGCGCCCTGATCCTCGCCCCGACCCGCGAACTGGCGACCCAGATCGCCACCAATATCCAGGCCTTCGCGCAGGGCACCCCGGTGCGCACCTTCCGCGTCGTCGGCGGTGCCTCGATCAGCGCCCAGGCCGAACGGCTGTCGCGCGGCATCGACATTCTGGTGGCGACGCCGGGCCGGCTGATCGACCTTCTCGACCGGCGCGCGATCTCGCTGGCCGAGGTCCGCTATCTGGTGCTGGACGAGGCTGACCAGATGCTCGACATCGGCTTCATCCATGCCCTGCGCCAGATCGCCAAGCTGCTGCCGGCGCGGCGCCAGACCATGCTCTTTTCGGCGACCATGCCGAAGCTGATGGAAGAGCTGTCGGCCGCCTATCTGACCGATCCGGTCCGGGTCCAGGTCTCGCCGCCGGGCAAGGTCGCCGACAAGATCGACCAGGGCGTGCATTTCGTCGGGCAAGGCGACAAGGCGCGGCTTCTGGCCGAGTATCTTGGCAAGCATCCGGGCGAACTGGCGCTGGTCTTCGGGCGCACCAAGCACGGCTCGGACAAGCTGACCAAGCTTCTGGAAAGCTGGGGCCACAACGTCGCCGCGATCCATGGCAACAAGAGCCAGGGCCAGCGCGAGCGCGCCCTTGCCGCCTTCCGCTCGGGCCAGACCCAGGTGCTGATCGCGACCGATGTCGCGGCGCGCGGGCTCGACATTCCCGATGTCCGCCATGTCTACAACTACGACCTGCCGAACGTGCCGGAAAACTATGTCCACCGGATCGGCCGCACCGCGCGGGCCGGGCGTGACGGACGCGCCGTGGCCTTCTGTGCGCCGGCCGAATTCGGCGAGCTGAAGGCGATCGAGAAGACGATGAAGGCGACGATCCCGGTGATCGGCGGCGCGGCCCCGGCCGGCGCCGAGGCCGATGCCGCGGCGCGTGCCGCG
>PHEC01000173.1 GCA_002841115.1 Alphaproteobacteria bacterium HGW-Alphaproteobacteria-6
CCCCGGCCGCCGCTGCCCCGGCCGCCTCTGCCCCGAGTGCCGCCGCAACCAGCTGAGTCCGCGCCCGGCCGGCGCGCCCTCGCGCGCGGGCCGGGCCCCTTTGCGCGGCGGCCCGCCGATGCCGCTGGTCAGTCCTGCAACAGCTGGCGATACATGTGCCAGGTCGCGTGGCCCAGCACCGGCAGCACCAGGAAGAGGCCGAGAAAGACCGGCAGCATCCCGAGAAACAGCAGCGCCGCGATCGCCGCACCCCAGAGCGCCATTGGCCCGGCATTGGTCGCGACGGCGCGGACCGACAGGATCATCGCGCTGACGAAATCGACCTCGCGGTCGAGCAGCAGCGGCAATCCCGCCACGGTGATCGCGAACAGAACCGCGGCAAACCCCGCCCCGACCAGGGTTCCGACCAGAAGCATCAGCGGCCCGCTTCCGGTCGTCAGCACGGTCAGCGACGAGGTGACATTGGTCATCGCCGACAGCCCCAGGAACAGCGCAAAGATCGTATGGGCGACAAAGACCCAGAACATGAAGATCAGCAGGATCACCATCGCCATCGACGGCACCTGCCGGTCCTTTTGCGAAAACACCACGCCCAGCACGGCGCCCCAGTCCAGCGCCTCGCCGGCCTCGATGCGGCGGCTGACCTCGTAAAGCCCGATTGCCGCGAAAGGGGCCAGCAGCGGAAAGCCGGCGATGAAGGGGATCAGCCACCATTCCTCGCCCGAGGCGGCATAGACAAGCCAGATCGCGACCCCGCCGGCGACATAGAAGGCGCTGAAGAACAGCCCGAAGGCCGGCGCGGCGCGAAAATCGCCCAGGCCGGCGCGCAGCGCCTGCCCGATCGCCGCAACCCCGACACGGCGCGGCTGCGGCAAGGCGTCGGCCTCGATCCTCGGTTCTGTCATCGCGCCTTCCCCCCGGCCCGGCCCCGGTTCACCCCGGATCGCAGCGAAGGCTAGGACAGGCACGCGGCCCCTGGCAAGCCCCCGGCAGGCGGACGGCCCCGCCCTTTGCCGGTTCAGCCCTCGGCCTGCGCCTCGGCCCGGCTCTTGCCGGCGACATCCTGCGCCAGCGTCGCCGCCATGAAGCCGTCGAGATCGCCGTCAAGCACCCCTTGCGTGTCCGAGGTCTCATGGCCGGTGCGCAGATCCTTGACCATCTGGTAGGGCTGCAACACATAGGAGCGGATCTGGTTGCCCCAGCCGGCATCGCCCTTGGCATCATGCTGGGCATTGATCGCGGCGCTGCGGCGGTCCAGTTCAAGCTGGTAAAGCCGCGATTTCAGCGCCGCCATGCAGTTGGCCCGGTTCTGGTGCTGCGACTTTTCCGAACTGGTCACCACGATCCCGGTCGGCAGGTGGGTGATGCGCACCGCCGAATCGGTGGTGTTGACATGCTGCCCGCCGGCGCCCGAGGACCGGTAGGTGTCGATGCGGATGTCGCGGTCGGGGATCTCGATCTCGATGTTGTCATCGACCACCGGATAGACCCAGACCGAGGAAAACGAGGTGTGGCGCCGCGCCGCGCTGTCATAGGGCGAGATCCGCACCAGCCGGTGCACGCCGGATTCCGACTTCAGCCAGCCATAGGCATTGGGCCCGGAAATCTTGTAGGCGGCCGACTTGATGCCGGCCTCCTCGCCCTCCGACATCGACTGCAACTCGACCTTGTAGCCCTTCTTCTCGGCCCAGCGCACATACATCCGCGCCAGCATCGCCGCCCAGTCGCAGGACTCGGTTCCCCCCGCCCCGGCATTGATCTCAAGGAAGGTGTCGTTGCCGTCGGCCTCGCCGTCCAGCAGCGCCTCGATCTCCTTGGCCGCGGCCAGATCCTTCAGCACCCTCAGCGCCGCCTCGGCCTCGGCGACGATCTCGCGGTCGCCCTCGGCCTCGCCCAGTTCGATCAGCCCGACATTGTCGGCCAGTTCGCGCTCGATCCGCCGGTAGGTCTCGACCGCATCCATCAGCGCCTGGCGCTCGCGCATCAGCTTTTGCGCGCGCCCCGGATCGGACCAGAGATCGCCATCCTCGATCATCGCGTTCATCTCTTCGAGACGGTGCGGCGCGGTTTCCCAATCCAGCCGCTGGCCGAGAAGCGCCAGCGTCCGGCCCACCGCCGCAACGATGCTTTCCATTTCGGCGCGCATGGCCCTGATCCTTCCGGTTTGCGTCCGCGGCGTGATACCCCAGCGCCCCGCCTCCGGCAAGGCAACCCCGGCGGCCCCCGCCTTCTTCAGTTCGCGACCTTCTTCGGTTCGCTGCCTTCTTCTGTTCGCAAATACCTCCGGGGTCCGGGGCAGAGCCCCGGCCCTTCCAGCCACCCGATCGCCTCAGTAAAGCCCGCCCGAACTCACCGTGCCGAAATCGGCCTTCTTCGGGATCACCCTGGTCTCGCCGGTCGAGGTCGTCACCGTGGTGCCGCCCTCGTCGCCGCCCAACTCGCCATAGGCGAAAAGCGGCAGGTTCTGGCCCATGCCGAAACCGCCATCGACCATCGCGCCGATGCCGAAGATCGGCACCTCGTTGTCGCGGAAGAACTCGGCCTGGACGAAATCGCCCTCGATATCGTCAGGCAGCCGCTCGCCGGTGAAGCGGTTGATCTTGATGAAATGGCCGCCCTCGGGAGCCTTGAACGCGCTGCCGCCGTATTTCGTCACCGCCTCCTTCATGAAGGCGTTGAAGACCGGCACGCAGAGGGTGCCGCCATAGGCGCCGGCGCCCAGCGTGCGCGGCTGGTCATAACCCATGTAGCAGCCGGCGACGATGTTCGAGGTGAAGCCGATGAACCAGACATCCTTGGCGTCATTGGTGGTGCCGGTCTTGCCGCCGACCGGCACCGGCAGGTTCACCCCCGAGCCCGAGCCGCGCAGCACCACGCCCTGCAGCATCGAGGTCAGCTGATAGGCGGTGACCGCGTCCATCACCCGCTCGCGGTTCGAGGTGATGCGCGGCGCGACCCCGGGATCGAGGCTGGCCAGCCGGCAATCGGCGCATTCTCGCTGGTCATGGCGATAGACGGTGCGGCCCCAGCGGTCCTGGACCCGGTCGACCAGCGTCGGCTCGACCCGCTCGCCGCCATTGGCGAACATCGCATAGGCCGCGACCATCTTGAAGAGCGTGGTTTCCTGGGCCCCGAGCGCATTGGCCAGATAGGGCGCCAGCCGGTCATAGACGCCGAAGCGTTCGGCATAGCGCGCCACCTGGTCCATGCCGACCTCCTGGGCGATCCGGACCGTCATCAGGTTGCGCGACTGCTCGATGCCGGTGCGCATCGGCGTCGGCCCGTAGAACTTGTTCGAGGCGTTCTTGGGCCGCCACAGCCCCTGCGGCGTATCGACCTCGATCGGCGCGTCGACGATGATCGTCGCCGGCGAAAAGCCTGAATCGAGCGCGGTCGCATAGACGAAGGGCTTGAACGACGATCCCGGCTGGCGCTGCGCCTGGGTGGCCCGGTTGAAGACCGAGGATTGATAGGAAAAGCCGCCCTGCATGGCGATCACCCGGCCGGTGTTCACGTCCATCGCCATGAACCCGCCCTGGACCTCGGGCACCTGGCGCAGCGACCAGCGCTCGAAGGTGCCGTCCTTGGCGGTCAGGGCGCGCACCAGCACCACATCGCCGGCCGAGACCAGATCGCCGGCCTTCTTCGCCTTCGGGCCAAGCCGGCCGTCGCCCTGGCGCTTGCGCGCCCAGCTCACATCCTCGGCCGCGATCCAGTGGCCGTCGGCGTCCTCGTCGATGCCTTCGATGCCGATCCGCGCCGAAGTCTCGCCAAGCTCCAGCACCACCGCCGGGTGCCAGCCCATGATGTCGCGCGGCACTTCCGTCTCGGCAAGTGCCGCGCGCCAATCGGCCTCGGTTCCCAGCCGGTCGGGGGCGATCACCTTGTGGGTGCCGCGCCAGATCCCCTGGCCGCGGTCGAACTTCTCCAGCGCCTCGCGCAGCGCCGTCGCGGCGGCGCCCTGCATCGCCGGATCGACGGTGGCGCGGATCGCCAGACCGCCGCCGAAGAACTCGGCCTCGCCGAAGCTTTTCGACAGCTGGCGGCGGATCTCGTCGGTGAAATAATCGCGCGGCGGCAGCGCGCCCTTGAACGACGGATAATCACCGGCCTGCACCGTCTTCAGCGGTGCCGCCCGCGCCGTCTCATACGCCGCCCGGTCGAGGTAGCCATTCTGGAACATCTCGCGCAGCACGAAATTGCGCCGCTCGACCGCCGCCGCGTGGTTGCGCACCGGATGATAGCTGTAGGGCGCCTTCGGCAGTGCCGCCAGATAGGCCGCCTCTTCGGGGGCCAGTTCGGCCAGGGTCTTGTTGAAATAGGTCTGCGCGGCAGAGGCGACACCGAAGGACAGAAAGCCGAGGTCGATCTCGTTGAGGTAAAGTTCGAGGATCTTGTCCTTGGGCAACGTGTCGACCAGCCGGGTCGACAGGATCAGTTCCTTGATCTTGCGCTCGGCGGTGCGGTCGCCCGACAGAAGGAAGTTCTTGGCGACCTGCTGGGGAATGGTCGAGGCGCCGCGCAGGGTCTGGCCGCGCGAGCGGATCGCCTCATAGCCGGCGGCGGCGATGCCGCGCGCATCAAAACCCTGATGGGAATAGAAATTCTTGTCCTCGGCCGAGATGAAGGCGGCCTTCACCACCTCGGGGATCTCTTCGATCGGCGCGAAGATCCGCCGTTCGGTTGCAAATTCGTCCATCAAGCGGCCCTCGCCGGAATAGATCCGGCTGATGGTCTTCGGCGTGTATTGGGCGAGGTATTCGTGATTGGGCAGGTCGCGCCCATACATCCAGAAGATCGCCCCCACCGTCAGCGCGGCAAAGACCGCGGCGGTGACGAACCAGCTGAAGAAGGCACCGACGAAGGCAAGAAGGAATCGGATCAAGGGGGCCCCCCGGGGCACGACAGCCAAAGCCGATCTATACCGCGCCCGGCCGGCAGGGTCAAAGCACGCTTGGTGCCGGCGGCGGCAACCGGCCCGCCTGCCGCTGCCCCGGCGATCCTACTGGCGGATCAGCCGCGCCTCGGCGGCGTCGGCGACCGCCCAGGCCCGAAGCCCGGCCAGGATCGCCGCCTGCATCATCGCCCGCCAGACCGGATCGGCCAGCCGCGCCCGGTCGCGCGGCGAGGACAAAAACCCCAGTTCCACAAGGACCGAGGGGATATCGGCCGATTTCAGCACCGAGAATCCCGCCTCCTGGATCGGATGGCGGTGCATCTCGGCCCCCGCCGCGGTCATCGCCGCGGCCAGGTCCCGCGCCAGCCTTGCCGCACGCGGCGCCGATTCGAGCCGCGCCAGGTCCATCAGCACCCCGGCGACGCCATCATCCTGCCCGGCGAGGTCAAGCCCGGCCAGCAGATCGCCGCGGTCGTGCCGTTCGGCCAGTTGCGCCGAGGCCGCGTCGCTGGCCGCCCCGGCCAGAAGATAGATCGTCGCCCCGGTCGCCTCGCCCTCGGCCAGCGCATCGGCATGCAGCGAGACGAAGACATCGGCCCGCGCCGCCCGCGCCACGCTGATCCGGGTCTCGAGCGGCACGAAGGCATCCTCTTCGCGGGTCATCACCACCCGCATCCCGGCACGCCGCAAGAGATCGGCAAGCTCGCGCGCAAAGCCCAGCATCAGCA
>PHEC01000022.1 GCA_002841115.1 Alphaproteobacteria bacterium HGW-Alphaproteobacteria-6
GCCTCGCGGAGAAAGACGGCCTTGCGGCGGTCAGCCTCCACCAGTTCGGTGCACAATTTCGGCCGGAACTCCACCGCGAGCACCGCAAGGACGAGACCGGGCAACCCGGCACCCGAGCCGAGGTCACAAAGGCTGCGCGCATCCTCTGGAATGTGGGCAAGCAGCTGGGCGCTGTCGAGGATGTGGCGCTCGCGCAGATCGGCGAGCGTTGTGGGGGCCACGAGATTGATGCGGGAAGACCAGCGCGCCAGCATCTCCGCGTAGAGATCGAGCCTGTGTAATGTTTCACATGAAACATTCTGGCTCCTGCTCCAGTCGACCCAGGTTGTTGGCCCGATGTCACGAGGCACGACGGCGCTCCGACGCACGGAGATGCGCGAGGATCAGCATCAGCGCCACCGTGCCAGCGCGTGATGCAGCCACAGAAGGGCGGCCTGCGCCGGATCGCCGGTGTGATGGGTGGAGAACTGCCAGCCGACCTGCCGGGCCAGCCCGGCCAGACGCTCGCGCCGTTCGGCCAGCCGGGCACGGTAGCGCTCGCGCAGGTCGCCGGCCTTGCGGGTCTCGTGGCGCAGGGTGCCGGCCATGCTCTCGAAAATGGTGCGGCCGTCGAAGGGAAAATCTTCCTCGACCGGATCGAGGATCTGCATCATCACCCCCGAGACACCGCGATCGGCCGCCGCCGCCAGCGCCGCCTCGACCGGGGCCGGATCGCCAAGGAAATCCGACAGGAACACCGCCCGCGACCCGGGCAGAAGGGCGCGCGCTTCCGGCGCGCCGTAATCGGCAGCGCCCGCCGGCCGGGTCAGCACCTGTGCCAGCCGCATCAGCTGCACCTCGCCGGCGCGCGGTGCCAGCACCGCATCGGCCAGCCCCACCCTTTCGCCGGCGCGGATCAGCAGGACCGAGACCGCCAGCGCCAGAAGCCGGGCGCGATCCGCCTTGGACTGGCGCGCCGGATCGCCGGAAAACTCCATCGCGCGCGCGTCATCGACCCACAGATGCAC
The DNA here is from genome assembly GCA_002841115.1 of Alphaproteobacteria bacterium HGW-Alphaproteobacteria-6. Classification (GTDB taxonomy): domain Bacteria; phylum Pseudomonadota; class Alphaproteobacteria; order Rhodobacterales; family Rhodobacteraceae; genus Albidovulum. Next base: position 1,008 of record PHEC01000022.1, read on the forward strand.
CGACTGCGCCGCCTGCCATTCCTTCTCGCGCACGAACTGGCTGTCGGCGCGGGCCGAGCGGCGCCAGTCGATCGCGCGCGCCTCGTCGCCGGAATGGGCCGGCCGGTATTGCCAGAACTCGTCGCCCATGCCGGCGCGCCGGCGCCCGTGCTCGCCAAGCTGCACCGTTGCGGCCAGATGATGCGCCTCGGCCAAGAGCGGCGGCAGCACCCCGGCCAGCGCCTCGGCGGCACGGCGCAGACCGGCGGGGCGCGCCGATCCCTGGACGGTTGCCGGGGCGGGGCCTGGGCTCATGCCGCCTCGGCCCGGCTCACCCCGGCGGCGACATCGTCGATCAGCGCCGCCAGGCTTTCGCCGCGGGCGCGGGCGGCGAAGGACAGCGCCATGCGGTGGCTGAGGACCGGCTGGGCCAGCGCCAGCACATCGCTGGCCGAGGGCGCCAGCCGGCCGGCGAGCAGCGCCCGCGCCCGCACCGCCAGCATCAGCGCCTGGGCGGCGCGCGGTCCCGGCCCCCAGCTGACACTGGCATTGACCCGCTCGCCGGCCTCGGCCTCGCCGGGACGGAAGGCGCGCACCAGATCGAGGATCAGCCCGACCACCGCCTCGCCGACCGGCATCCGCCGGATCGTCGCCTGCGCCGCGATCAGTTCGGCCGCGGTAAAGACCGCCACCGCCTCGGCGGTCTCGACCCCGGTGGTGGCGATCAGGATATCGCGTTCGGTGGCGCGGTCGGGGTAATCGACATCGATCTGCACCAGAAAGCGGTCGAGCTGCGCCTCGGGCAGGGGATAGGTGCCCTCCTGCTCGATCGGGTTCTGGGTCGCCAGCACATGGAAGGGCGCGGGCAGCGCCCGATGCTGGCCGGCCACCGTCACCTGGCGTTCCTGCATCGCCTGCAACAGTGCCGACTGGGTGCGCGGGCTGGCACGGTTGATCTCGTCGGCCATCAGAAGCTGGCAAAAGACCGGCCCCTCGATGAAGCGGAAGGCGCGGGCGCCGTCCCTGGCGGTCTCCAGCACTTCCGAGCCGAGGATATCGGCCGGCATCAGGTCGGGGGTGAACTGCACCCGCCCCGATTTCAGCCCCATCACCGTGCCGAGCGTGTCGACCAGCATGGTCTTGCCCAGCCCCGGCAACCCGACCAGAAGCCCGTGCCCGCCGCACAGAAGGGCGGTCAGGCTGAGGTCGACCACCCTGCCCTGCCCGATGAACCGGCGCGCCACCGCGGCGCGCGCCCGGCCCAGCCTTTCGGCCAGCGCCTCGATCTCGGCGACGAGAGCGGCGGGTTCGGGGGCAGCGGGATCGGGGGCAGCGGGATCGGCGGCGGCAGGCGTGCCGGCAGCAGGCTTGGCGGCGGGCTCGGCCATGACATTCTCTCCTGTCTCGCTATACTGCCATCATAAAGGCAGATATCGTCCGGGGCACCAATGACTAAAATGCCGGAACAACAAGAGATCGTGAAGCCCTCGGCGGAAAATCTCGCATCCGCGGCGCGCGCGGCGGCAAAGCGCGGCCCGGCGCCGGTGCATCTGTGGAACCCGCCCTTCTGCGGCGATCTCGACATGGAAATCCGCCGCGACGGCACCTGGTTCTACCTTGGCACACCGATCGGGCGGCCGGCGCTGGTCAGGCTTTTCGCCTCGATCATCCGCAAGGACGGCGACCAATATTTCCTTGTCACGCCAGTCGAGAAGGTCGGCATCCGCGTCCAGGATGCGCCCTTCGTCGCGGTCGATGCCGAGGCCGCGGGCGAGGGCCGCGACCAGTCGATCACCTTCACCACCAATGTCGGCGACGAGGTCACCGCCGGCCCCGGCCACCCGATCCGCGTCCACCGCGACCCGGCGACCGGCGAGCCCGCGCCTTACGTCCTGGTCCGCGCCAACCTCGAGGCGCTGATCGACCGCAAGACCTTCTACCGGCTGGTCGACCTCGGCGCCCACGCGGTCCACGACGGCGCGCGCTGGTTCGGCCTGTGGTCGAATGGTGCGTTCTTTCCGGTGATCCCCTCGGCGGAGCTTGCCTGAGTGCCGCGGCTTTGCGCCAATCTCAGCTGGCTATTCACCGAACTGCCGCTGATCGAGCGGTTCGGCGCCGCCAAGGCCGCCGGTTTCGACGCGGTCGAGGTGCTGTTTCCCTATGACCTGCCGACCCAGGAGATGCGCGACCAGCTGGTCTGGAACGATCTTGCCTTCGTGCTGATGAACTGCCCGCCGCCGAATGCCACCGGCGGACCGCAGGGCTTTGCCGCGATCCCCGGCCTCACCGACCGCTTCCGCCGCGATTTCGACCGCACGCTGCGCTACGCCGCCGTGCTGAAACCGCGCCACATCCACATCATGGCCGGGGCCACCGAAGGCGCCGAGGCCGAGGCGACCCTCGTCGCCAACCTCGCCTGGGCGGCGGCGCGCGCGCCAAAGCAGAGCCTGACCATCGAGCCGATCAACCGCGGCGACATGCCGGGCTATTTCCTCGCCGATTTCGACCTGGCGGCGCGGGTTCTGGATGCGGTCGGGGCGGCCAACCTCGGGCTTCAGTTCGACGCCTACCACGCCCAGGCGATCACCGGCGACGCGGCCGGCTGCTGGGCGGCGCATGGCGCCCGTGCCACCCATGTCCAGATCGCCGGCTTTCCCGGCCGGCACGAGCCGAGCGGCGGGGCGATCGACTATCCGGCCTTCCTTGCCGGCCTCGACGCCTCGGGCTACGGCGGTTTCGTCAGCGCCGAATACCGCCCGCAGGGCACCACCGCCGAGGGGCTCGGCTGGATGGCGGGGCCGGGCCGGGGGCCGGAACCGCGGAAAGGATAGCGGTCGGGCGCCGGAGCGCCGCGGCCCTTGATGCGGGGCCGGGCAAGGACCGTGCCGCGGCCACCGCCGGCCGGCAAAGCCACAACGCCCCGGCCTTGCGACCGGGGCGTTGATGATGTCAGTCGCGCGAAGGCCGGAAAAGCCCGGCCGGCGCCGTCATCCGGACCCGCCTGCGCGGGGCCGGAACCGGCCTCAGCCGCGCTCTTCGACGATGGTCACCAGATGCGGGATCTTGTTGACCATGCCGCGAACCGAGGGCGTGTCCTCAAGCTCTCGGGTGCGGTTGATCTTGCCGAGGCCAAGCCCCTTCAGCGTCGCCGCCTGCACCGCCGGACGGCGGGCGGGCGAGGCGATCTGCTTCACCACGATGGTTTTCTTCGCCATGTCCCTCAGGCCTCCGCGACTTCGGCCACGTCGGGCCGCTTCAGGATGTCGGCGACCTTCTTGCCGCGACGCTGCGCGACATGACGCGGGCTGGCTTCCTGCTTCAGGCCGTCCAGCGTGGCGCGGATCATGTTGTAGGGGTTCTGCGAGCCGATCGACTTGGCTACCACGTCCGAAATGCCCAGCATCTCGAAGACGGCGCGCATCGGGCCGCCGGCGATGATGCCGGTGCCGGCCACCGCGGTGCGCATCACCACCTTGCCGGCGCCGTGACGGCCCTCGATGTCGTGATGCAGCGTGCGCCCGTCGCGCAGCGGCACCCGGACCAGGCTGCGCTTGGCCTGTTCGGTCGCCTTGCGGATCGCCTCGGGCACTTCCTTGGCCTTGCCCTTGCCGAAGCCGACGCGGCCGCGCTGGTCACCGACCACCACGAGGGCCGCGAAGCCGAAGCGCTTGCCGCCCTTGACCGTCTTCGACACCCGGTTGATCGCCACGAGACGATCGGCGAATTCCGGGTTCTCGTCGCGGCTGTCGCGACGGTCCCGGCGATGTTCTCTTTCTGCCATGTCGTCTCTCCTCAGAACTTCAGGCCGCCTTCACGGGCGGCATCGGCCAGGGCCTTGATGCGTCCGTGAAAGAGAAAGCCGCCACGGTCGAAGTAGCATTCCGCCACCCCGGCCTTTTTCGCGCGCTCGGCGATCGCGACGCCGATCTTGCGGGCCGCCTCGACGCTGTTCTTGCCGATGACGCCCAGATCCTTTTCCAGGCTCGAGGCCGCCGCCAGCGTGACGCCGCGCGCATCGTCGATCAGCTGCACGCTGATGTTCTTGCTCGAGCGATGCACCGAGAGGCGCGCGCGCCCGTCGGCCATCTTGCGAAGCTTGTTCCGGACGCGCAGGCGGCGCTTGAGGAACAGTTCCCGTTTGCTGTTTGCCATATCTCGCGTCCTTACTTCTTCTTGCCTTCCTTGCGGAAGATGAACTCGTCCTTGTACTTGATCCCCTTGCCCTTGTAGGGCTCGGGAGCACGCCATTCGCGGATATTGGCCGCGACCTGGCCGACGAGTTGCGAATCGATCCCCTCGATGACGATCTCGGTCTGCTTGGGCGTGGTGACGGTCACCCCCTGCGGCACCTCGAAATTCACCTCGTGGCTGTAGCCCAGCGACAGCTTCAGGACAGTGCCCTGGATTGCCGCCCGGTAGCCGACACCGTTGATCTCGAGATCCTTGCGAAAGCCGGTGCTGACCCCCTGGACGAGATTGGCCACCATCGAGCGCGACATGCCCCATTGCTGGCGCGCGCGCTTCGAGGTGCCGCGCGGCGTCACGGTGATCTCGCCGTCGCCGATGGCGATGGTGACATCGTCGGTCGCGGTGAAGCTGAGCACGCCTTTCGGGCCCTTCACCTCGACCGTCTGACCCGACAGCGTGGCGGTGACACCCGAAGGCACCGGAACGGGTTTCTTGCCGATACGAGACATGACCCCCTCCTCAGAATACGGTGCAGAGCACTTCGCCGCCGACATTGGCGGTTCGTGCGGCTGCATCCGACATGACGCCCTTCGGCGTCGACACGATCGAAACCCCGAGGCCGTTGCGAACGGACGGGATCTCCTTGACGCCGGCATAGACCCGGCGGCCCGGCTTCGACACCCGCTTGATCTCGCGGATCACCGGGGTGCCTTCGTAGTATTTCAGGCTGATTTCCAGCTCCGGCAGGCCGGTGGTCCCGGTCGCCGTCTCATAGCCGCGGATATAGCCCTCGCCCGCCAGCACGTCCAGAACCCAGGCCCGAAGCTTCGAGGCCGGGGTGCGCACGGTGGACTTGCCGCGCATCTGCGCGTTGCGGATACGGGTCAGCATATCGCCAAGAGGATCGTTCATCGACATGTCTCGACCTCCTTACCAGCTTGACTTGACCATGCCCGGGATCTGGCCGAACGAGGCGAGATCACGCAGCATGATGCGGCTGAGCTTGAGCTTGCGGTAATAGGCGTGCGGACGCCCGGTGAGCTGGCAGCGGTTGTGAATCCGCGTCGCCGAGGAGTTGCGCGGCAGCTTCGCCAGTTTCAGCGTCGCCTTGAAGCGCTCTTCCATCGGCAGGGTCTGGTCCTCGATCACCGCCTTGAGGCCGGCACGCCTGGTCGCATACTGCTTGACCAGCTTGGCGCGCTTGACTTCGCGGTTCACCATGGATTTCTTGGCCATTCTGTTCGTTCCTCCGCGATCAGCTGGTGAAGGGCATGTTGAAATGCTTCAACAGCGCCTTCGCTTCCGCGTCGGTTCGCGCGGTGGTGCAGATGATGATGTCCATGCCGAGAACTTCGTCGACCTTGTCGAAGTCGATCTCGGGGAACACGATGTGTTCCTTCAGGCCCATCGCGAAATTGCCGCGCCCGTCGAAGGACGATCCCTTGATGCCGCGGAAGTCACGCACGCGCGGCAGCGCGATGGTGACCAGCCGGTCGAGGAATTCGTACATCCGGTCGCCGCGCAGCGTGACCTTGCAGCCCAGCGGCATCTCCTCGCGCACCCGGAAGCCGGCGATCGACTTCTTGGCGTGGGTGATGACCGCCTTCTGGCCGGCGATCAGGCTCAGCTCCTCGGCGGCCTGCTTGACCTTCTTGGTGTCCTTGACCGCCTCGCCGACGCCCATGTTCAGCACGATCTTGTCGAGCCGCGGGATCTGCATGGCGTTCTTGTAGCCGAACTCTTCCTTCATCGCGGCCTTGATCGTGGCGGCGAATTGCACCTTCAGGCGCGGCGCATAGGTTTGCGTGTCCAGCATCAGAGCACCTCCCCGGTGGTCTTGGCGAAACGGACCTTCTTGTCACCCTCGAAGCGGAAACCGACCCGGGTCGCCTTGCCGTTCTTGTCCATCACCGCAAGGTTCGACAGATCGATCGGCATCGCCTTCGGCTGGCGGCCGCCCGGTGCGGTCTGGGTCTGGCGGGTGTGGCGGATGGCGACGTTCACGCCCTCGACCACGGCCTTGCCGGCCTTGGGGTTGACCGACTGGATCTCGCCCTTCTTGCCCTTGTCCTTGCCGGCAAGGACGACGACGCTATCGCCTTTTTTCAGTTTCGCAGCCATCAGAGCACCTCCGGCGCCAGCGAGATGATCTTCATGAAGTTCTTGGCGCGCAACTCGCGCACCACCGGCCCGAAGATCCGGGTGCCGACCGGCTCGCCCTGGTTGTTCAGGATCACCGCGGCGTTGCGATCAAAGCGGATCGCGGTGCCGTCCTCGCGCCGCACTTCCTTGGCGGTGCGCACGACGACGGCCTTGCGCACGTCGCCCTTCTTGACGCGACCCCGCGGGATCGCCTCCTTGACCGATACGACGATGATGTCACCGACCGAGGCATAACGGCGGTGCGACCCGCGGCGCGCGCCGGAGTTGTCAGCGACATCCAGATTGGTCTGCATCTGGATCATTTGGTTTCTCCCGACCTTTGGGACCCTTGCCTATGCGGCGGCCCCAGGGTTTCGATTGAACCGGAAGGGGTGATCAAGCCGAGGCTTCGGTCACCACCGTCCAGCGTTTCGTCTTCGAGATCGGCGCACATTCCTCGATGCGGACGCTGTCGCCGACCTTGAACTTGTTCTCCGCGTCATGGGCGCGGTATTTCTTCGACTTGCGCACGGTCTTGTGCAGAAGCGGATGCTTGAAGCGGCGCTCGACCAGGACGGTGATCGTCTGCTCGTTCTTGTCCGAGGTGACGACGCCTTGCAGGATACGTTTGGGCATGGGCGTCTCTCCTCAGTTCGCCGCCGCTTCGGCGGCTTTCTGGTTCAGCACCGTCTTGACGCGCGCCACGTCACGGCGGACGGCACGCATGCGGGCGGTATTTTCAAGCTGGCTGGTGGCCTGCTGGAAGCGCAGGTTGAACGCCTCCTTCTTCAGCGCGACCAGCGCGTCGCGCAGCTCGTCCGGCGTCTTGGCTTTCAGTTCGGTGGCGTTCATGCGCCGTCTTCCTTCTCACATCACCGGAGGGCCCGTTGTCGGGTGACCCTTGGCCCGGTGGAGTCAATGATAAACCGCCGAATCCGGTCGCCCGGACTCGCAGGATGCGTCCCTATAAGGGAGGTGCGGCGGGGGGGCAAGGGGGAAGTTGGGGGGGCGGACGAGTTCGTTCCAGGGACATGGCGCAGATGGCGGAAAAGACCCGTGGCAGGTCAGTTCATGCGAGCGGCCGCAGTTGCCGCCACAGACGCTGCCATGGCGGCTATTTCCTGACCGCCCAGTGACGCAACTTCCGGTCGCCCAGCGCGGCGGCCACGACGATGACGCCCAGCAGGACCATGAACCACTGCGGTTTCACTGCCATCACCACCAGATAGGACTGGATCGACGACAGCACGAACACGCCGATCAGTGCCCCCAGCAGGGAAATCCGCCCCCCGGCGAGCACACAGCCACCGAGCACGCAGGCGGCAATCGCCTGAAGCTCCATCAGCCGCCCCATCGACCCGTCGGCAGAGCCGAGTTTGCCGGCTTCCAGAACGCCGCCGAGGCCGGCCAGCGCGCCGCAAAGGATGAAGGCCTTGATCTTGACCCGGTCGACGCGGATGCCGCGCGAATGGGCGCTGTCCGCAGAGCCGCCGACCGCAAGCAGATGGTTGCCAAAGCGGGTGTATTTCAGCGCGATCGTCAGGACGACCAAACCGGCGATCAGCCAGAGAAACCCGGTATTGACGCCGGAGAACGATCCGGCACGGAAGATGTTCTCTCCGCCCAGGATGAAATAGGTCAGGCCGTCGCGTTCCTTGTAGGGCACGGAAAAGGCAAAGCCGCTGGTCAGGGCAATGGCCAGCCCGCGAAAGATCATCAGCGTTCCGAGCGTGATGATCAGCGACGGCGTGCCGGTCCTGGTGATCAGATAGCCGTTGAACGCCCCGATCAGCGCGCCCGCGGCGACCGCCAGCATCGCCGCGAAAACCGGGTCGATACGGATCGCGAAATAGAGATAGATCAGCGCACCGATGCCGAAGGTTGACCCGACCGAGATGTCGATCTCTCCGGTCCCGATGACAAGGGCCACGCCCAGGGTCATCAGCCCCAGTGTGGCGGTGATCTGAAGGATGGTGCTGATGTTGTAGGAGTTGTTCCAGCGCCCCCCGGAGGTGGCGACGAAAAAGATCACCAGCAGGACCGCGATCAGGATGACGCCGACCTCGGAATGCTGCCGCACGATGGGCTTGAGCCCGGACAATGACGCGGCTGCCATCGTCATGCCTCCATCTTTTCGACCTGGCGACCACCCTGGCGGATCACCTCTTCCAGCTCGTCCGCGGTCATGCTGTCGGTCGAGGCATCCTCGATCTTTTCGCCGTTCTCCATGATGACGATCCGGTCGGCGAGCTTGTGCACCTGAAAGATGTCATGGGTGATGTAGATCACCAAGAGACCCTGATCGCGCAGCTGCACCGCCAGTTCGTTCACATGCTCGCGCTCGCGCACGCTGAGGTGGTTGGTCGGCTCGTCCATGATGACGACGCGGTTCTTGAACTCCACAGCCCTGCCGATCTTGACCGACTGCCGCTCGCCGCCCGAGAGGCGTTCGACTTCATCATCGACCGACACGTTGTCGCGCAGGCCAAAGGCCCGGATCACCTTTTTCGCCTCGCCGCGCATCTTGGCGAAATCGAGGAACGGGATGCCGAGGATCCGTTTGACCGGTTCGCGCCCGAGGTAGAAGTTTCGCGCAATCGAGAGGTTGTCGCACAGGCCGACCGACTGCTGGATCGTCTCGATCCCCTGATCGATGGCAAGCTTGGGGTGAAACGCGCGCACCCGCTCGCCGTCGAAATAGACCTCGCCGCCGGTCGGTGTGTGAATGCCGCAGAGCACCCGGATGAGGGTTGTCTTGCCGGCGCCATTGTCGCCGACAAGGCCGACCAGCTCTCCGGCGTGGAAATCGACCGACACGTTCCTGAGGGCGTGGAAGGCACCGAAATAGAGGTCCAGGTTCTTGACCTGAATGAGGGGTTTCGCGTCGGCCACTGTCCGATCCTCCCGTGTCATACGTTGTGTCCCGCCCAGCGGGCGAGTTTCTGGTTGAAGATGACGGCGACGATCAGCACGACCCCGACAAAGGTGATGAACCATGACGAGGGTGCGCCAAGCGCGATCAGCTCGTAGCGAAAGCTGGTGACGATGAAGGCACCAAGAACCGCCCCCAGAAGCGAGCCGCGCCCGCCCGACAGCAGGCAGCCGCCGATCACCGCCGCCGCAATCGCCTCGAGCTCCAGCAGGTCGCCGATGGTCACATGGGTCTGGGGCCGGTCGGCCAGGGTGACGATCCCGGCAAAACCGGCCATCAGCGAGCAGATCATGAAGGTGACGATCTTGACCCGGTCGATCCGCACGCCGCGCGATTCCGCGCTGTCGGCCGCGCCGCCGGTCGCGAGAAGGTGGTTGCCGAACCGGGTCAGCTTGAGCATGGCGCTCAGGATGACCAGCATCAGCAGCATCCAGAACAGCACGACCTCAAAGCCCAGAAACTCGCCGCCGAAGGCACGGGTCAGCCAGTGCGCGCGCGCCTCTTCCGAGAAATTGCGGACCGATCCGCCGGTCCAGACGTAGATGATGCCGCGAAAGGTGAAGAGGCCGCCCAGCGTCACGATCATCGACGGCAGCCCGCCCCAGACAACCGCGATCCCCTGAACCAGCCCGCATGTCGCGGCGATACCCAGCGCGGCGAGCATCGCCCCCGGCACGCCGAGCGATTGCTCGAAGGTGATGAACGCGATCCCGGTCAGGCCATAGACCGACCCGACCGAGAGGTCGATTTCCTTTGAGACAATCACCAGCGCCTGGCCCATCGCGATGAGTGCAAGGATGGATGAGAAATGCACCACGTTCGAAATCGTCCGGACTGTCCACCAGCCCGAAAAGTCGATCACACTGAAGGCGATCAACATGAGAGCGACCCCGATCACCGATCCGAATCCGGCGGTTTTTGAAAGGTGTGACAGGGAGGTCATTCAGCCCCGCTTTCTCAAGGGAAGTCGTTGCGCGATGCACGACGTGCGGCGGCGCAGGCCCGGGCCCTCAGGTCGCCGAGACCGGGTCGTGCCACCGAGTGACAGCCTCGGGCGGGCAGCAAGTCGTGCCCCCCGCCCAGGATTCGGGATGAGTGATCCTACCAGGTGTTCTGGTTGTCGTACTCTTGATCGCCAAAGACGCTGCGGACCAGCGCGGCCCATTTGTCGGCGTTGTCGGCGTTGATGATGACCGGGCCGGTCAGAATGTCGGACTTGGGCTCATAGCCCAGGGTCTTGTTCCAGTAGAGCCACTCCATCGGCGCATAGCCCTGCAGCCAGAAGCCCTGGCTGTTTGCCGCCAGAAGGTGCCCGGCGCGAATGCCCTCGATCGACACCGGCGCTTCGTCCACGGTCATGACCGTGACGCCCTCGTTGTCGACATCGGGGCTGAGGCCCATGTCATTGGCGACGCCCCAGGCCCAGGGCGACGACCAGCCGGCCACGGTAAAGATGTAGTTGGTCTCCGGGTTCGCCTGCATGAAGGATTGCAGCGTGTTGCGGGCGGCAGCGGGTTCTGCGCCGATGAACAGCTCTTCAAACTTGGCGCCGGTGCCTTCCATCGCGGCCTGCATGCCGGCGCAGCGCGCCTTGAGGCCCTGGTGGGCGGCGTCGTGGCTGGCGCAGACGATGCCGGTCGGGGCGGGGATGTTGCCGGCGGCGGCCTGTTCCAGCGCGTATTGGCCCAGATGCAGGCCGGTCAGATATTCGTCACCGCCGACGTAGGTCAGGTAGGGGATGCGTTCATCAGCGGGGCGCGAGTCGGGGATGTTGAAGGCAACGACCGGAATGCCGGCCTCGATCGCCCGCCGCAGCGGCCCTTCGAAGGCGTCGTTGTCCACGATCGGCACCGCGATGCCGTCGGGCCTCGTCGCGATGGCCTGCTCCAGCAGGCGCACATGCTCCTGAACGGAATAGTTGTTGGTCGAGATGTATTCGGTGGTGACGTCGGGATATTTCTCTTCGAATGCCGCGAGCGACTCGGTGAGCCAGCCCATGTTCGCGTCGTTGGAGCCGATATGGGACACCATGACAAAGCGGAACTGCTTTTCCTGGGCGACAGCGACACCGGCCAGTGCCGTGGTCGCAAGAAGCGACGCCGCCGCCAGTTGAGTTGCATGTTTCATCGAGTTTCCTCCTCCTCAGTTGACCGCTTGCATCCGCGTCAGTGCCAATCCTGCAATCACCGTTGCGCGATAAGTGGTATGGGAATGATAATTGCCAAAACGCCCCGACGTCAACATATTTATGCACTTTGGCAAAACCTGCAACGTTCATTGCAACATGGGCTGTGGCCTTGCGGGGACAGGTCTGAACGCGACCGCCCGCCAAGCCGGCAGCGCCCGGCACAAGGCAATCATATCAGTCTGTTGGGCAGGACCAGCCGGCCCGCCGCGCCGGCCCTACTGGCTGGTGACGATCGGGATGCGCGGGCTTTCCGCATCGTGCTGGACACGGGCGGCCACCGCGACCATCAGCGCCTGCGCCAGGCACATCGGCGCGGCGAGCGATCGGGAAAAGGTATAGTCGTGCTCTGGCACCGCAAAGAGAATCGCCGAAGGCTTCATCAGCGGCGACAAGGTGCTGTCGGAGATTGCGATGATCGGGACGCCGGCCCTGGCACCCTCCTCGACGATGTTGACGACTTCGTTGGCGTAGAACCGGAATGACACGGCGATCAGCACATCGCCCGGCTTCATGTTGCGCGCCATATGCGTGGCCAGTCCGCCGCTGGCATCGAGCAGGACACAAGGCCGGCCCAGCATCGTCAGGATATAGCGCAGCAGGTTGACCACCGGTTCCGCGCGCAGCTGGCCGATCAGATAGACCGTGCCCGCCCCTTCGATCAGGTCGGCGGCGCGCGCCATGTCTGCGGCGTCGATCTTGTCCAGCAGATCCTGGAGCGAGGCGACATCGCGCACCACGAGGTCACGCAGAAAGCCGAGTTCCGAGTGATCCTCGCGCAGCGACAATTCACCCTCCAGCGCCTTCTTGCGGGCCTCGAACCCCGGCGCGGCGGTGGACAGGCGCGCCTGAAACAGGGTTTGCAGGTCCTTGAACCCGCTATAGCCGAGAGCCTGGGCAAAGCGGACAAAGCTCGAGGCGTGGATGTCGCATTGCGCCGCGATGGCGTTGACCGATTTGACGGCAACATCGTTGGGTCGCTGGGTCAGGTATTCCGCAATGCGCTGATAGGTCTTGCTCATCTGCTCGAAGCGGTCGTGGATCAGGCGGATCAGTTCTTCATAGTCGGCCGGGGGAGTGTTTCCCTTGGATTCCATGATGTTCTCCTGATGGACCCGACCGCCGGGGCACATATCCGTCCGTGCGATCATGATATGGAACGGTCAGCCGCCATGCAACGTTCATTGCAGACGCACCCATGCGGGCGCGTTCAGCCGGGAGGGACGTCGATCCAGGCGCTGTCGCGCGATGATCTCTGGATCGTCTCGACCAGTGTCTGCACCCGCGCGCCCTGACGAAAGCTGAACATCTCGGGCCCTTGACCGGCGACGGCGCCGACAAACTCCGCGACCTCGATCGCCTTGAGGTCATTGAACCCGATCTGATGGCCGGGGGCGACGCAGAAGCGGCCGTAGGGCGCATGGTCGGGGGCTGCCTCGATCCGGCGAAAGCCCTGACGGCCCCTGGCATCCGCCACACTGAAGAAATGCAGCTCGTTGAACCGCTCCTGGCTGAATGCCAGCGCACCGCGGGTGCCGTAGACCTCGAAGTCATGCTGCATCTTGCGGCCGGTGGCGATCCAGTTCGCCTCGACGCTGCCCGTCGCACCATTCTCGAACCGCACAAGGGCGCGGGCCAGGTCGTCAACCTCGACGGCCCGCATCCGGCCCGTGCCATCGGGGCGCTCGGTGATCATCGTGACGCAATCGCCCATCACCCGCGTGATCGGACCACAGAGAAACTCGGCCGTGGCAAGGGCGTGACTGCCCAGATCAGCCAGCGCGCCGCCGCCCGCCGGATCATGGCGAAAGCTCCAGGGGCCGCTGGCGTCGGCCATGTAATCCTCGGCATGCAGACCGCGGAAACCCCGGATCTCGCCCAACTCGCCCGCCGCGATCATCTCGCGCGCCAGCCGCAGCATCGGATTGCAGAGATAGTTGAAGCCGACCTGCGTTTTCACACCGGCGCGTTCCGCCGCCTCGGCCATCTCGCGCGCATCGGCGGCCAGCGGCGCCAGCGGCTTTTCGCAATGAACATGCTTGCCGGCGGCGATGGCGGCCAGCGCCATCTCCTTGTGCAGCGCGTTGGGCGCGGTGATGTTGATGACATGGATCGCCGGATCGGCGACCATCGCCCGCCAGTCAGAGGTGGCATTCTCGAAGCCGAAGGCCTGCGCCGCGCGCTGCGCCGCCGTGTCGCTGACATCGGCCAGGCTGTGCAGCCGGATCCGGCAGGGCAGGTCGAACACCTTTTGCGCGGTCGCATAGCCGAACACATGGGCCTTGCCCATGAAGCCGGAGCCGATCAGACCGATGCAAAGTTCAGGCTTCTGCGACATAGCCGATCTCGTTTCTGTTCACGACCAGCGCCGGGTCGATTTCATTGTGAAAGAAGGTGATGATGTTGCGCGCCGAGCCTATTGCCATGCGTTCGGCGGCACCTTCGGTCACGCCGGCGATATGCGGGCTCAGGATCACCTGATCAAAGGCCATCAGCGGATTGTCAGCCGTGGGCGGCTCGTCCTCGAACACGTCAAGCCCGGCGGCGGCGACCTTGCCCGTCGAAAGCGCGGCGATCAGGGCGGCCTCATCCACGACGCCGCCGCGGGCGGTGTTCACGATGATCACCCCGTCCTTCATGTCGGCAAACTCGGCCGCACCGATCAGCGGCCGCTCGGCCTTGGGCGCACTGACCGAGATCACATCGGCCCAGCCGAGCGCCCCGGTCAGGGTCGGGGCCGGGGCGACCGCGCCATCCGGCCAGCCCTGGGTCAGCAGGTAGGGGTCAAAGGCCCGGATGGTCATGCCGAAGCCCGACATCATCTCGGCGGTGTGCCGTCCGATCCGGCCATAGCCAAGGATCAGCAGGTTGCGGCCGCGCAGGTCCTGGCTTTGCAGGCTGTTGCGCCAGCCCCAGGGCCCCTTGCGCACCGACGCATCGCCACGCAGGGCGCGTTTGGTTGCGGCAAGGATCATCATGCAGGCATGTTCGGCGACAGAGGTCGAATTGACATCGCCGCAGACGGCCAGCGCGATCCCGCGTGCATTCAAGGCCTGCACATCCACCGCGTCATAGCCAACCCCGTGCCGCGACACGATTCTGAGCCTGCCCGCCTTGGCCACGGTCGGCGCGGTCATCGGCTGGGTGCGGATCAACAGGGCATCGGCCTCGTGGATATGGGGCGCATAGCTTTCTTCGCTGATCTCGTCGATATAGTGCACGCTCAGCCCTGGTGCTGCATCCAATAGCGCATGGCCCGACGGATGCAGCTTTCCCGCGACAAGGACATGGGGCATCAGTAGCCACCCTTGCCGCCAGCCTGGCTGGCAGCCGGCTGCGCGACCGCGTCGCGAAAGGCCTTGACCGATGCCGCCGCCGCCCCGGCCAGCAGGCGCGAGTCGCCCGATACCGTGGTCATGCTGTAGCCCCAGCCGATCGCACGCGCGGCATATTCGGCCGTGCCACAATGCAGCGCCGCCTTGATGCCGTGCCTGTGGCAGGTCTGCGCGATGGTCTGCAACGCCGCGATCATCTCGGGTTCCTGGCGGTCGAACCCGGGCGGAAATTTTCCGTCATGCAGCGAAAACGTCAGGTCCGCCGGCCCGACATAGATCCCGTCCAGTCCCGGCGTGGCGGCGATGGCATCAAGATTGGCCATCGCCTCCCTGGTTTCGACCATGGCCCAGCCGATGATCTCGGCATTCGCCTCGGCGTGGATGTCGGCGCCCTGGGCAAAGGCGGCGCGGGTCGGCCCGAAGCTGCGCTGCCCGTCGGGCGGATAGCGCAGATAGCTGACAAACTCGGCCGCCTGTTCGGCCGTGTTGATCATCGGGCAGATGATCTGCATCGCGCCTGCATCCAGCGCCTTCATGATCGCCGCCGGGTCAAGCCACGGCACCCGCGCGCCGATGACGACGCCCGAGGCGCGCATCGCCTGGAACATCGGCAGCAGGGCGGAATAGTCGAGCGCGCCGTGCTGCCAGTCGACCGTGATGGCATCATAGCCCTGCGCCGCCATGATCTCGGCGGTGAACGGGTTGCCGATGGACAGCCAGCCGTGCAGAACCGGTTTCCCGCCGGACCAGATCTGTCGAACCTTGTTCT
Source organism: Alphaproteobacteria bacterium HGW-Alphaproteobacteria-6 (assembly GCA_002841115.1). GTDB lineage: Bacteria > Pseudomonadota > Alphaproteobacteria > Rhodobacterales > Rhodobacteraceae > Albidovulum. Next base: position 16,538 of record PHEC01000022.1, read on the forward strand.
TGATCATCGCGCTATCCTTCCGGTGCCTTCAGAAAACGATCTGGGCAAGTTTGGTGTCGAGGTAGTCCTCTATCCCTTCGATACCGCCTTCGCGCCCCATGCCCGAAAAGTTGGTGCCGCCGAAGGGCGCCTCGGACGCGGCCAGCGCAAAGGAATTGACCCCGACCATCCCGGCCTTGAGTGCCGCAACCGTGCGGCGGGCGCGGTCGGGCGATGCGGTAAAGGCATAGGCCGAAAGCCCCATGGTCGAGGCATTGGCCCGCGCCAGCACGTCGTCTTCGTCCGCAAAGGTGGTGATGGCGGCGATCGGGCCGAAGTTTTCCTCGGCAAAGACCTTCATGGCGTCGGTCACCCCGGTCAGGACGGTCGGCTCGTAGAAATAGCCCTCGTTGAACTGCGCCGCCCGCCGCCCGCCTGTGGCCAGCGTGGCGCCGGCATCGACGGCGCCCTGAACGATGGCGTCGATCTCTGCCAGACGATGCGCATTGATCAGCGGTCCCATCCCGACCTCGGGGTCCAGCCCGTCACCCAGACGGATCGCCTTTGCGCGCTTCACGAAGCCTTCCACGAAAGCATCGTGCAGCGTCTGGTGGATGAAGAAGCGATCCGGCGTCACGCAGACCTGTCCGCAGTTGGCGAACTTGGTCGGCACCGCGAGATCCAACGCGGCTTGCAGATCGGCATCGTCATAGAGGATAAGGGGCGCGTTGCCGCCCAGTTCCATCGAGACTTTCTTGACCGTTTCGGCGGCGTCGCGGATCATCTGCTGACCGACCCGGGTCGATCCGGTCAGCGACACCTTGCGCACGCGGGCGTCGGCCATGATCGGCGCATAGGTCTCGGCGGTTGATCCCACCACGAGGTTCACCGCGCCATCGGGCAACCCGCCGGCGCGGATGCAATCGACCATGACCATGGCCACACCGGGGGTCTGCGACGAGGGGCGCAGCACGACCGGACAGCCGGCAGCCAGCGCCGGGGCGATCTTGCGGGCGGGCAGTGCCGCGGGAAAGTTCCAGGCGGTAAAGGCACCGACGATGCCGACAGCCGCGCGGCTGATCTCGAAGCGGCCGCCCGGAACGCGGCTGTCCACAAGGCGGCCATAGATCCGCCGCGCCTCTTCGGCGTACCAGCGGAACTGATCGCAGGCGAGGGTCCATTCGCGCCCGGACTGGGCAATCGGTTTGCCGGTCTCGGCCGAGATCATCCGGGCCGCGTCAACGGCGCGGGCGACCATCGCATCCGCGATCCGGTGCATCGCATCGGCACGACCAAAGCCACCCATCGCGCGCAGGGCCGGAAGGGCGCCGGCGGCGGCGTCAATGGCGGCGCGGGTATCCTCGGCAGAGGCGGTCGCGACCGCCCCCAGCGCCTTTTCCGTGACCGGCGAGATGACCTCGGCGCCCTGGCTGCCCTGCCGCCAGGCGCCGCCGATGAACAGTCCGAATTGCTGATACATCTGTTATCCGATCTCGCTTGTCTTGATGGCGCGGCCCTCGGCGATGGACTTGAACGCCGACTCGGCAATGATCAGCGCCTGCCGGCCATCCTCGAACCCGACCTCCGGCGCCGTGCCGCTGGCCACGACATCGACGAAGGCCGAGATTTCGTTGAAGAACGCCTCGCGGTAGCGATCGGTGAAAAAGTGCTGCAACGGCGCACCTTGCGATGTGGCGGCCGCGTCATGGATCGTGGCATAGTTGTTGCGGCGGTTCTCGGAAATCGCCATCCCCTTGCCGCCGAACGCCTCGATCCGCTGATCATGGCCGTAGGCGGCCTCGCGCGAATTGTTGATCAGGACCTGCTTGCCAGAGGCCGTGGTCAGGACGACGGAAATCGTGTCGTAGTCGCCGCATTCCGCCATCAGCGAGGGCGCGACAAGGCGCGACCCGGTCGCGTAGACCGTCGCGATATCCTCGCCGGTCTGGAACCGCGCCATGTCGAAATCATGGATCGTCATGTCCCGGAAGATGCCGCCGGAGGCACGGATATAGGCATCGGGTGCGATGGCCGGATCGCGCGAGGAAATGATGACCTGACGCAGGTCCCCCAGACGACCCGCCGCGATGGCATCGCGCACCGACCGGTGCCCGGGATCGAAGCGGCGCACGAAACCCAGCATGATCGGCACGCTGCTGCCGGCGATCCGGCTTGCGCAGAGGTTCACCCGGTCAAGCGACAGGTCGATCGGTTTCTCGCACAGGATCGGCTTGCCTGCCGCAACGCATTGTTCGATCAGATCGGCATGCGTCGCGGTCGAGGACGCGATCAGAACCGCATCGACGCTGCTTGCGGCCAGGATCTCCTCGACAGAGGAAAAGTCGACCACGCCAAGCTGTTGGGCCACGGCATCGGCGGACGGGGCGTGGATGTCATAGACCCCCGCAAGCGTGGCCTGCGCATGGGACGCGATGTTTTCAGCGTGCATGCGGCCGATGCGGCCGCAGCCAAGAACTGCGATATTGGGCATGTCATTCCTCCAGAGACCGGTTGTGCAATTTTCATTGCACATTGACGAGTTTGTCAATATACATTTCGCAGCACAGACGGATTCATCTGCGGGAGGAAGCCAGCATGTCCGAGAAAACGGTGCGCCTGACCATGGCGCAGGCACTGGTGCGCTATCTTTGCAATCAGCACACAGTGATTGATGGTGAAAGGGTGCCGCTCTTTGCCGGGCTGTTCGGCATCTTCGGCCATGGCAACGTGACCTGCCTGTCCGAGGCGCTGGAGCGGGTGCAGGACCGGCTTCCCACCTGGCGCGGCCAGAACGAGCAGTCGATGGCGCTGGCGGCCGTGGGCTTTGCCAAGGCGCGTCTGCGGCGGCAGATCATGATCGCCGCCTCATCGGTCGGGCCCGGCGCCACCAACATGATCACCGCCGCCGGTGTCGCCCATGCCAACCGCCTGCCCTTGCTGCTGTTGTCGGGCGACACCTATGTCAACCGCCTGCCCGACCCGGTTTTGCAGCAGGTCGAGCATTTCGGCGTGCCCTCGACCACGGTGAATGACGGCTTTCGCTGCGTGTCGCGGTTCTGGGACCGGATCGTGCACCCGGCGCAGATCCTGTCGTCGCTGCCGCAAGCCATCACCACCATGCTCGATCCCGCCACCTGCGGCCCGGCCTTCATCGGCCTGCCGCAGGACATCCAGGAAATCGCCTACGACTACCCCGAGAGTTTCTTTGCCGAGCGGGTCTGGACCATCCCGCGCCCGCGACCCTCGCATGACGAGGTTGCCGCGGCGGTGGCACTGCTCAGGACGGCACAGCGGCCGCTGATCATTTCGGGCGGCGGCGTGCGCTATTCCGGCGCCAATGCAATGCTTGCCGAGATTGCGCTCCGCCGTGGCATCCCGATGACGGAAACCATCGCCGGCAAGGGGGCGGTCGTGCATGACCATCCGGCCTATGTCGGCGCGATCGGGATCGAGGGGACTGAGGCCGCGCGCGAACTGGCAGAAACCGCCGATGTGATCATCGCGGTCGGCACAAGGATGCAGGACTTCACCACCGGGTCATGGACGACCTTTGCCCGCGACGCGACATTCCTCAACATCAACGCCGCCCGCTTTGACGCGACCAAGCATTTTGCCGTCCCGGTCGTCGGTGACGCGCTGGAATGCCTGACCGAGATCGACGCGGCGCTGGGGGACTGGACCGTTGATGCCGGACAAATGACGCGGGCGCAGGCGCTTTATGCCGACTGGAACAGGATGCTGGACGAAGGTCAGGCGCCGACGAATGCCGCCGTGCCGAGCTATGCCCAGGTGATCGGCGTGGTGAACCGGATGGCCCGGCCCGAGGATACGATGGTGGCGGCCGCGGGCGGCCTGCCCGGCGAGACTGCCAAGAACTGGCGGGTCAAGGCACCCAATACCTATGATCTGGAGTTCGGCTTTTCCTGCATGGGCTACGAGATTGCCGGTGGCTGGGGGCATGCGATGGCCAAGGGCGGCTCCAACGGGCAGACGGGCGTGCCGATCGTCATGGTCGGCGACGGGTCCTACATGATGATGAACTCGGACATCTATTCGACCGTCCTGACCGGCCACAAGATGATCGTGGTGGTCTGCGACAACGGCGGTTTCGGCGTCATCAACCGGCTTCAGACCAACATGGGCGTGCCGGGGTTCAATAACCTTCTCAAGGATTCGCGCGTGCTGGACCCAGCCCGCGTCCCGCATGTCGATTTCGCGGCCCATGCCCGCGCGATGGGCGCCGAAGCGCGCCATTGCGACAGCCTTGCCGATCTTGAGGCCGCCATGGAATGGGCACAGGGCACCGACCGCACCACCGTGCTGACCATCGCCTCCGACGCCCATGCCTGGACGCCCGGCGGTGCCGGCTGGTATGTCGGCGCGCCCGAGGTCAACGACCGCGAAAGCATCCGCGCCGCCCGTGCCGGACAGGAAGCCTTTCGCGCCAGACAGCGGCGGGGGGTGTGATCATGCTGCAAGCCAAACTGGGCATTGCGCCGATTGCATGGTGGAACGACGACCTGGCGGAACTGTCCGATGACGTGTCGCTGGACGAATGCCTGCGGCAGGCGGCAGAGGCCGGTCTGACCGGGATGGAGACCGGCCGCCGCTTTCCGATGGACATGGCAGAGCTTGGGCCGATCCTCGACCGGCACGGGATTTCGGTCTGCGGCGGCTGGTTTTCCGGCCTTCTGCTGACCGGCGACATCGAGGTCGAGAAGGACCGGATCGCGCAGCAGCTGGCGTTCTTCAAGGCGGCCGGCGCGCCCTGCATCGTCTATGGCGAAACCGCGCGCTCCGTGCAGGGCGAGCGTCACACGCCGCTGGCGAAAAAGCCGAAACTGACCGAGGCAGAGATGGCTATCTACGGGCGCAAGATGTCGGACTTCGCCGACTGGTGCGCGCACGAGGGCATGCCCATCGCCTATCATCACCACATGGCCGCCGCGATCGAGACCGAGGCAGAGCTTGACCGGTTCATGGCGCAGAGTTCGGTGCCATTGCTGTTCGATGCAGGTCACATGGCCTTTGCCGGCGGTGACAATCTGCGGGTCATCGACAACCACCATGCCCGCATCACCCATGTCCATACCAAGGATGTGCGGATGGATGTCATCACGGCGCTGGACCGCAGCCGGGAAAGCTTTCTCGATGCCGTGATCAAGGGCGCCTTCACCGTGCCCGGCGACGGCAGTCTTGACTTCGAGGTCATCGTCAAGGCGCTGGCCGCCAGGGGCTATGAGGGCTGGTTCGTGATCGAGGCCGAACAGGACCCGGTCGCCAATCCGCCGCTGGAAATGGCCCGCAAGGGTCGCAAGGAACTCAAGCGGGTCATGGACGCCGCAGGATACGAGGTTTCACAATGAACCGGATCGACGGAAAGATTGCAGTCATCACCGGCGGCACGCAGGGCCTTGGTGCCGCCATTGCGATGCTCTTTGCCAGGGCGGGTGCCGCCGGCATCATGATTGTCGGGCGCGATCTTGAAAAGGGCCGCGCCAAGGCGGCCGGGATCACCGCGGCCACGGGCGTGCGGACCGAAATGGTCGGCGCCGATCTGGGCGACATGGAGGATGTGCGCAACATCATGGCACAGACCGACCGGCTGTTTGGCCGCGTCGATATTCTGGTGAATGCCGCTGGGCTGACCGACCGGGGCAACCTGCTCAACACCACGCCCGACCTCTTCGACCGGATCTTCGCCGTCAACACCCGCGCACCGTTCTTCCTGATGCAGGACGCGGTCAAGCTGATGGAGCGTGAGGGCATTCACGGCACGATCGTCAATATCGGGTCTGCGTCCGAACGGGCCGGGCAACCGTTCATCGCGCCCTATTGCGCCTCCAAGGCGGCTCTGGCGACGCTGACCCGCAATTCGGGCTATGCGCTGATGCGCAACCGGATCCGGGTCAACCAGCTCGATATCGGCTGGATGAATTCGGATCACGAACGCAAGTTGCAGGAAGCCGAGTCCGGCGATCCGGACTTCATCGACAAACAGGCCGCAACGCTGCCCTTCGGCCGTCTGCTCGAACCCGAGGAGGTCGCCAGGGCGGTGCTGTGGATGGCCTCGGACGACAGCGGCATGATGACCGGCGCGGTCATCCATTTCGATCAGTCGGTCTGGGGCGGTTATGACGGTCAGGCCCCCGCGCCCGCCGAAAAGCTGAAGGCGTGACATGATGCGCACGATCAAGGGACCGGCGGTCTTTCTCGCCCAGTTCGCCGCCGACGAGGCGCCCTGCAACAGCCTGCCCGGCCTTGCGAAATGGGCGGCGGACAAGGGGTTCAGGGGGGTCCAGATCCCGACATGGGACACCCGCCTGATCGACATGAAGCAGGCCGCCGAAAGCGCGACCTATGCCGACGAGATCAAGGGCATGCTGGCCGATCATGGCCTGACCCTGACCGAGTTTGCCTCGCATATCACCGGCCAGCTGGTCGCGGTCCATCCCGCGCATGACCAGATCATGGACAGCTTTGCCCCCGAGCCTGTGCGCGGCAACCCCAAGGCCCAGCGCGCCTGGGCCGAGGAGCAGTTGCGCTTTGCGGTGCGCGCGTCAAGGCGGCTGGGGATCACCACGCATACGACCTTTTCCGGATCGCTCCTGTGGCCCTATCTCTACCCCTATCCGCAATGGCCCGAGGGGCTGGTGGACGAGGCCTTTACCGAGCTTGCCGCGCGCTGGACGCCGATCCTGAATGACTTCGACGACCACGGCGTCGATGCCTGCTTCGAGATCCACCCTTGCGAGGATGTCCATGACGGCCATTCCTGGGAATATTTCCTCGACAAGCTGGGCGGTCATGCCCGCGCCAACATCATGTATGACCCCAGCCATTTCGTGCTGCAATCGCTGGATTATCTCGCCTTCATCGACCACTACCACGACCGGATCAAGGCGTTCCACGTCAAGGACGCCGAGTTTCGGCCCGACGGGAAATCCGGCGCCTATGGCGGCTTCATGCCCTGGTCGAAACGGGCCGGGCGGTTCCGCTCTCCCGGTGACGGGCAGGTCGATTTCGGCGGCATCTTCACCAGGCTCTCCACCTACGGGTTCGACGGCTGGGCGACGCTGGAATGGGAATGTTTCATCAAGAACCCCGAGGACGGCGCACGCGAAGGGGCGCAGTTCATCCGCGATCACATCATCACAATTTCCGACCGCGCCTTTGACGATTTTGTCAAATCGGGTGCCGACCGCGCCGCAAACCGGGCGATGCTCGGGCTGGGGGTCTGAATGGCTACGCAACGCAAGCTCCGCCTTGGCATGATCGGCGGCGGCGAGGGCGCCTATATCGGCAATATCCATCGGATCGCCGCGCGACTGGACGGCGCATGGGACCTGGTCGCCGGCGCCTTTGATGCGGACGCCGCCAAGGGCCGTGCCTTTGCCCTGGCCAATGGTATCGCCGAGGATCGCGCCTATGGCGACACCGCCGCCCTTGTCGCGGGCGAATCCGGGCGCAGGGACCGGGTGGATGCGGTGGCGATCTGCACGCCGAATTTCACCCATTACCCGATCGCGAAGGCGCTGATCGAGGCCGGGTTCGACGTGATCTGCGAAAAGCCCCTGACAGCGACGCTTGTCGACGCCGTCGCGCTGGAAGAACTGGCGCGCATATCGGGGCGGTTTGTCGGCGTCACCTACACCTATTCCGGCTACCCGATGGTGCACGAGGCCCGCGTGCGAATTGCAGCGGGTGAGATCGGCAAGGTCCGGTCGGTCCAGGTCGAATACCCGCTGGAATGGATGGCAACGCCGATCGAGCAACAGGGCAATGCCCAGGCCGCATGGCGCACCGATCCCAGAAAGAACGGGCGCGGCGGGTCGATCGGTGACATCGGCACCCATGCCTATCACCTCGCCGGATTCGTGACCGGTCTGAAGCTGCAGGCGCTGACCGCCGATCTGGCGACCTTCGTCGAGGGCCGGGCGCTGGATGACAACGCCCATGTGATGATGCGCTACGCGGGCGGCGCGCGGGGCCTCTTGTGGTCAAGCCAGATCGCCCTGGGCAATTCCAACGGCGTGCGCTTGCGCGTCTTTGGCGAAACCGGGTCATTCCAGTGGTTTCAGGAACACCCCAACGAGCTGACCTTTGCGCCGCTCGGCGGTCGGGTCCAGACGATCAAGCGCGGCGCCGATGACCTGTCCGATGACGCAAGGGCCCGGTCGCGCACGCCACCTGGCCATCCCGAAGGCTACCTGGAGGCCTTTGCCAACCTCTATGCGGGTTTCGCCGAAGCGATCCGCGCGCGCGCAGAGGGCCGCGAGCCGGGCGTGCTCGGTCGCAACCTGCCGCTGGCCCATGACGGCCTCAAAGGCGTCGCCTTCGTGGAGGCGGTGGTGGACAGCGCGGAAAGCGGTCTGCCGGTCTGGGTCACGCCTGTGGCAATCTGATCGCGGGCGACATGGCGGGTCATGTGTAACCGATGGGGCGGACACCCCCCGGCGGCATCGATGTGCCGAGGTAGCGCGTGTAGAAGCACCGCTACGCAGGGACGCGTCCATGGGACAGGTTGGCATCATCGGCCCGGATCTGGCCAGGAACGTGTTTCAGGCGCATGGCGCCGGGGCTGGCCTTTATCGTGGTGTTCCCGTCGGTGCTGGCCTTCTGGCTCTGGGGCCTTGGCGTGGCACGGCTGGGGTCCGAGCGCGCGGGCCAGCCCGGTCATCTGATGCCGGTCCTCGGCCCGGTGCTTGCGATGCCGATCCTTGGAGAGCGGATTGTGGCCGCACAGGCAGTGGGTGCGCCTATCGGCTTTGCCGGAGTTGCCGAAGTGGCGTTTGGAGGGCGGCGGTGACCGGCCACTCAGAAACCCTGCCGCTGCAACTCGGCTCCGATCCGGGCGCGCGTGTCACCGTCAAGCATCGGGAAGGCCGCAAAGAACCCTGCGGTATCGGCATCGGGATTGTGACGGCGTGCCTCCCGTTGCCAGCGGCCGGCCTGCTGATGGCGGCTGTCAAGCCCGTTGGCCACCGCGGCGATCATCGCGATCAGGTAATGCGCGCCCGGCGTGGTCGCGGCGCGATCCGCCCAGCGGGCCGCGGCGCGGGTGTCGCCGGACTGGATCAGCGAAAGGGCGCGAACGCCGTGCATGCCGTAAAGCAGCGGATCGAGCGGGCTGAGGCTGAGCGCGGTGTCGAGGCCGGTTTCGACAGCAGCAGCGTTGCCGACCAGCATCGCGGTGAAGGCGCCCGCATAATAGCCCTGCGCATAGTTCGGGTTGAGTTCGACGGCGCGCTTCAGCCATCCGGCCGCGGCCTCGGGCGCGCCGGTCAGCCAGAAGGTCCGGCCCATCGTGTAATGCGTGAAAGGATCGAGCGGGTCGAGTTCCAGACCCCGTTCGGCATGGCGTCGCGCCGCTGTCGCGGCCTCGCGGTCATCGGGCCCGAGGTGAAGAAATGCGTCGATGAACCGCGTGAACGAAAGGCCGGCATGGGCACGCGCAAAGCGCGGATCAAGTGCGACAGCGTTGCGGAAATGCGCGTTGGCGCGCCGGTTTGCGTCGGGCGTGAAGCGGTAGAGCGCGCCCAGCCCGAGGTGAAAGTTCTTCCAGGCATCAAGCCGGTCGGAGCCGGAGAAACCTGCCAGCCGCGCCTCGTTCTGCGGCACATGCAGATCGAGCGCGTTCACGACATGCGCGATGATCCGCTGGCGGAGGCCTTCGATCTCGTCCATCGGGGCGGTCAGCCTGTCGCCCCAGATCACTTCGCCCCTGCCGGCATCGGCCAACTCGATGACCACCACGACCGCGCCGCTGCGGATCTCGATCACGCCCGAAAGCACATAGCCCGCCCCCAGCGCGGTGCCGACCAGATCGAGGTCAGGCTCGGCCTTGCGAAACCGGAAGGACGAGCCGCGCGCGATCACCGCCAGCCAGCGCATCCGCGACAGGGCCTGGATGATCTCGTGCGGGATCGCCTCGGCCAGGATCGCAAGGTCGGGCATCACCCCCAAGGGGCGGAACGGCAGGACCGCGACGGAAGGCCGCGAGAGGTCTGCGCTATGCGCGCCATCCTGCTGTGGCGTGACCCTGGGTCTCGCGTCCTGCGTTACGGTCACCGGGGCGACAAAGCGGAAGCCGCGGCCATGCACCGTCTGGATGACGCCCTGGCGGGTGCCGTCGTCGTCCAGCGCCTGACGGGCGGATCGGACACGGCTGGAAATGCTGGCGTCGGACACCGCCGACCCGTTCCAGACAGCTGTCGCCAGCGCGTCCTTGGGCACCATGCGGTCGCGGTTCTCGATCAGATGGATGATAAGCGACAATACCTGCGGCTCCAGCCGTACCGGCACGCCGCGACGGCTGAGCTGGAACCGCTCCAGGTCGAGCCGGAAATCTCCGAATGTCCAGGCCATTCCACATGCTATACCAAATAGCTGCCGACCTTCATGATTTCTTCAGACTTCCGTCAAGCATGCCAGGAACCCGACCATAGACTGTCAAAATCGGATCAGTCCGAGAAAGCGCTCAGCACGGACGAAATCAACCCGGAGGGGAAGGAAATGGCGGCAATTGAAACAAGGCGGTTTGATAACCCGGACCAGACACTCGACATGAAAGAGCACGGTGGCATAGCCATTCTGCAGATGGCTGATGGCACCACCGGAATGCACGCTATCTTCGAGCCTGGCTGGACCTGGGAGGCTGATGAGAAGCCGCTTCTCGGCTTGCCGGACAGCTGCCCGATGCGGCATACCGGGTACTGTATTTCGGGTAAACTCGTGGTGCGGATGCTGGACACGGGCATCGAGACGCACCTCAAGACGGGTGATTTCTTCGAGATACCGCCCGGCCATGACGCCTATGTGGACGGCGACGACCGGGTCGAACTGATCCTGTTCGCGCCGCCGGAGCATCAGCACTGACGCCTGATGACGCGATGGTCAGTCCCTGACAGGAACTGACCCGGAAAAGGAGATAGCCAATGGACGCGATGACAATCCGAACGACGCGAGGGCGCGGTCGTCTCTACGCTACAATCCTCGACACGGTCGGCGACACTCCGGTGATCCGGGTGAACAACCTCGCGCCGGACAATGTCCGGCTTTACGTCAAGGCCGAGTTCTTCAACCCTGGCGCCTCGGTCAAGGACCGGCTGGCGCTGAACATCATCGAGGCCGCCGAGCGCGCGGGCACGCTGAAACCCGGGCAGACCGTGGTCGAGGCGACGAGCGGCAACACCGGCATCGGGCTCGCGATGGTCTGCGCGCAGAAGGGCTATCCGCTGGTCGTGACCATGGCCGACAGCTTCTCGGTCGAGCGGCGGCGGCTGATGCGGATGCTGGGCGCCAGGGTCGTGCTGACGCCCCGCGCGCAGAAGGGGACGGGGATGTACAAGAAAGCGGTTGAACTGGCCGAGGCACATGGCTGGTTCCTCGCCCGCCAGTTCGAGACCTCGGCCAATGCCGATATCCACGAAGCCACCACCGCGCGCGAGATCATCAACGATTTCGCCGGCGACCGGCTGGACTATGTGGTGACCGGCTATGGCACCGGCGGCACGGTCGCAGGGCTGGCGCGCGTCTTGCGCAAGGAACGCCCCGAAACCCGGATCATCCTGTCGGAACCCGTCAACGCTGCCCTGGTGGCCAGCGGCGTGGCGCAGGAACGCGGCGCGGACGGATCGCCCGCCGCCAGCCACCCGGCCTTCGAGCCGCATCCGATCCAGGGCTGGACGCCCGACTTCATTCCGATGGTCCTGCAAGAGGCACTCGACACCGGTGGCTATGACGACCTGATCCCCGTTTCCGGCGCCGACGGCATCGCCTGGGCAAGGAAACTGGCGGCACGCGAAGGCATCCTGACCGGCATTTCGGGCGGGGCGAGCCTTGCCGTCGCAATGCAGATCGCCGAACGCGCGGCCAAGGGCGCGGTGATCCTCGCCATGCTGCCCGACACTGGCGAGCGGTATCTCACCACGCCGCTGTTCGAGGGCATCCCCGAGGACATGGACGATGACGAGCGTGCGCTGTCGCTTTCGACCCCCGGCTACCGGATGACGTGAGGCGGCATCCTCATCGTTGCCGCGCCGAACAACGCATATCAACCCCGGGAGAGCCGACATGACAGCAACGGACACCCAGATCCGATCCACGCTCGACCGCGTTGTCCGCACATTCTCCGCCCGGCCCGGCAGCGCAGGCGGCACCTATCATGCGCGCGCCGAAACGGGCGCCGGTCTGACGGCCACCGCGACGGAGGGCGACTGGACGCTTGCTTTCGACATGCCCGAGGCCATGGGCGGCGCAGGCGGCGCCCCGACGCCGGGGGTCTATGGCCGTGCCGCGCTGCTGGCCTGCGTGGCCATCGGCTTGCGGATGGAGGCCCTGCGCACTGGCCTGCCCCATGGCGGAATCGCGGTGGCGATGGAATGCGATTGCGACAACCGCGGGCTGTTCGGTCTCGACGAGGTGCCCCCCGGTTACGAGGACTTCCGGCTGACGGTCGAGGTGGAAAGCGACGCACCGGAATCTGACTTGCGCGGCTGGCTCGAACGGACCCTGACACGCAGCCCCTGGATGGACGTGTTCCGCCGCCCGCAGCCGGTCAGTGTTGACCTGCGGGTCATCCCCCCCGGAAGGGGCTGAGCGATGGACGCCAAGTTCCAGCGCCGGGTGCAGCGCTACGGCTGGGATGCGGCGGCCAGCCAGTATGAACCCGGCTGGGCGCCCCGTCTGCGCGCAGCGCAGGACCGTCTGCTTTCGGTGGCGGGTCTTGCCCAGGGCATGCAAGTGCTGGAAACCGCTTGCGGCAGCGGGCTGGTGACGGCGCGCATCGCCGAAATGGTCGGCCAGTCAGGCGCCGTCATGGCCACCGACCTGTCGCAGGCGATGGTGGACGCGACCACCCGGATGGCTGCGGCAAGGGGGCTGGCCCATGTCGCGGCGCAGCGCATGGACGCCGAGGAACTGGACTTGCCCGACGCCGCATTCGACTCCGCCCTCTGCGCGCTGGGGTTGATGTATGTCCCCGACCCCGCCCGCGCGTTGGCCGAGATGGCGCGGGTCACCCGACCCGGCGGGCGTGTCGCCGTCACCGTCTGGGGCGAGCGGAAGCACTGCGGCTGGGCCGAGATCTTCCCCATCGTCGATGCCCGCGTCGCCTCTGAGGTCTGCCCGATGTTCTTCGGCCCCGGCGGGCGCGGGGTGCTTTTGCACATTGCCGGCGCGGCCGGGCTGACCGGGGCGAAGGAATGGCGCGACCGGGTCACGCTGGACTGGCCCGATGCTGCCAGCCTTCTGTTGGCGATGATCGGCGGCGGGCCGGTCGCGCTGGCCGCAAAACGCTTCTCGCCAAATGTCCGCGCCGAAGTCGAGGCGGAATTTCTTGCCTCGGTGGCAGGGTTCAGCAAGCCCGATGGCAGCTACGCCATCCCCGGCGAGTTCGTGACGGTGGCCGGGACAATCTGACAGGGGGGGGCGCAGAGGCGATGAGCTGCGACGATTTCCGGGCTGGCGGGTTTCAGGGCTGCGACGCGCGGGCGGATGCCTGACAGGCTGCCAAGAAAGCGTTCTGATCCCTCCGCCGGCGGGAAATGATCCAGGGGAAGGCCAGGGACCACGACCGGTTCGGGTGGCGGGCGCTGGCCGGGGGCTTTGGCCCCCCGGCCGGGCTTGCGGCAACGCCATCCCTTGGCCCCGGCGATGGCCGTAGCCATGGCAGCCGGGCTGGAAGACCAAATTCACGGCCACTTGGCAGGCTGTTGAAAAAGTCACGCGTCCAGCCGTTTTCAACCTTGAGATCGGAAAGCCGTTCCTCGCCACGCTCCCCACACGCACTGGCCCGGGCCGCGCCCATGCCGATTGCTCGACGGCTGGAGTGGCCTGGCCGCGATAAGGCAGGCAGCCCCGGCGTGGCAAAGCGCCCACCCGGGGTCGGGCGGTTCCGTCGCGCGCCCCGCCCCTGCCCGACCCTTCCCCCGGCCGCCGCCATGTCGCTTTTCCGCCGCCATGGGTCGGGCTGACCGCGCCGCCGTTTCGCGGCTCTGGCAGACAGGGATGATCCACAAGCCCCGAGGAATCATCCCGATGAAGACCCATGTCAAAGCCCTTGTCGTCGGCGGCGGCGCCGTCGGAACCGGCATCGCCTACCATCTTGCCAAGGCCGGCTGGGAGACGATGCTTCTGGAGCGCGACGAGTTGACCAGCGGCTCGACCTGGCATGCGGCCGGGCTTTTGCCGCTTTTCAACATGGGCTACGCGACGACCCATATCCACAAGTATTCGGTCGATTTCTACAAGGGGCTGGAGGCCGAGACCGGGCTGAATGCCGGCTTCGCCGTGGTCGGCAACCTGCGCATGGCGCAGACCGACGCGCGGATGGACGAATACCTGCTCTATTCCTCCGTCGCCGAGACCGCCGGGGTCTATCACGAGTTCCTGACGCCAGCCGAGATCAGGGATCGCTGGCCGCTGGTCCGCACCGAAGATCTGAAGGGCGCGCTGTTCCACCCCCAGGACGGCTATATCAACCCCGCCGACGTGACCCAGGCGATGGCCAAGGGCGCGCGCCAGCTGGGCTGCACGATCGAGCGGCGCTGGCAGGTCGATGGCTACCGCTGGACCGGGTCGGAATGGATCGTCAGCGTGACGAAGATGGTCGAGAAGGGCGGCAATCTGGTGGCCTCGGACGAGAAGGCCGAGATCACCGCCGAACATGTCGTCACCGCCACCGGCAACCACGCCCAGCGCACCGCACGGCTGCTGGGGTTGCGGATCCCGGCGATTCCGGTCGAGCACCAGTATATCGTGACCGAGCCCGACCCGGCGCTTCAGGAATGGCGCAAGGCGGGCAACCCCGAGCATCCGGTGCTGCGCGACGCCGACGCCAAATGGTATGTCCGCGAGGAGCGCGGCGGCTGGATCCTCGGGCCCTACGAGAAGGGTGCGCCGGCGCGGTTCCACTACGCGGTGCCGGAAAACTTCCGCGCCGACCTCTTCCCGCTCGATCTGGAGCGGATCGAGGGCGAATACATGTCCTTCATCCACCGGCTGCCGTCCTCCGAACATGTCGGGCTGAAGGACGATTTCAACGGCCCGATCTGCTACACGCCCGACGGCAACCCGCTGGTCGGCCCCGCACCGGGCTTGCGCAACATGTGGCTGGCCGAGGGGTTCAGCTTTGGCATCACCGCGGCCGGCGGGACGGGGTATTACCTGGCGCAGTTGATGGTCGCGGGCGAGGCCGAGATCGACATGGCGAGCCTTGATCCCAAGCGCTTCGGCGGCTGGATGACCACCGAATATGCGGCGCGGAAGAACGAGGAATGCTATGACCACGTCTTCATCCTGCATCACCCGGATGAAGAGCGCCCGGCCTGCCGGCCCTTGCGCACCGCCCCCGCCTATGACCGCCAGAAGGCGGCCGGCGCGCAGATGGGTCAGGTCAACGGCTGGGAGCGGCCGAATTACTACGGGCCGAAGGATGCGGCCGCGGGTTTCGACCATGACAGCCGCTCGTTCCGGCGCGGCGCCTGGTGGCAATATGCGGTCGCCGAGGCGACGGCGCTGCGCGAGACCGCCGGGTTGATCGATGCCTCGGCCTTCACCAAGCATCTGGTGCGCGGCCCGGGGGCGACGGCATTCCTTGACTGGTTCACCTGCAACGCGCTGCCGAAGGTCGGCCGGATCAACCTGACCTATGCACTGACCGATGCCGGCACCACGCGGACCGAATATACCATCGTGCGGCATGGCGAGAACGACTATTACCTGGTCTCGGCCGGCGCCTGGACCGCCTATGACGCGGATTACCTGAGAAAATCGGCCGAGGATTTCATGGTTCGCGGCGGCGGATGGGTGGATATCCACGATGTCACCAGCCAATGGGGGGTCTTCGCGCTGGCAGGGCCGGCGTCGCGCGACATCCTCAAGGCGGTCGTGAAGGACGCCGATCCGGCGAGCGTGCTCTCGAACAAGCGCTTCCCCTGGCTTTCGGCGCGGCGGATCGAGCTTGGAATGTGTCCGGTCAATGCGATCCGGGTCGCCTATACCGGCGAGTTGGGCTGGGAGTTGCATCACCCGGTCGAGATGGGGCGCTACCTTTGGGACCTGCTGGTCGCGGCCGGCGAGACGCACGGGATGCGGCTGGTGGGCGCGCGGGCGCAGAACTGGTTGCGCCAGGAGAAGAGCTACCGTGCCTTCGGCACCGAACTGGGGCGCGACGCGACGCCGATGGAGGCCGGGCTGGAGCGGTTCATCGATCTTGCCAAGGACTTCCGCGGCAAGGCGATGATGCAGGCCACCGGCATCCGGTCGAAATGCGTGACGCTGCTGATCGACGGACCCGAGGACGCCGACCCCTGGGGCAAGGAGGCGCTGGTGCTGGACGGCGGCAAGGTCGGGCGGTTGACCTCGGGCGGCTGGTCGGTGGCCTTCGGGCGCCAGATCGGCATGGGCTATGTCCGCCCCGACCTGGCGGCGGTGGGAACGCGGCTGCAGCTGCGGATGCTCGGCCGGCTCTGGGGCGCCGAGGTGGTCGAGGACAGCCCCTTCGATCCGTCGAACGCGCGCATCCGTCTGGACGGCTGAAGGGCGGCGAGGGCCGGGGGCGCCGCCCCCGGACCCCCGAGGTATTTCGGCCAAGATGAAACGGCAGGGTCGGCGTGGCGGTCGCGGTCCGCCGGCTGGGGCGGTTCGGGGCTCAGCCGCGCGGGCTGGCCCAGGGGCCGTGGAAGCCCTTGCCGGGGCGGTCGGTGCGCTCGAACCCGTGCGCGCCGAAGAAGTCGCGCTGGCCCTGGATCAGGTCGGCGGTGCCGCGCGCCCGGGTCATCTGGTCGAAGTAAGAGAGCGCCGCGCCGAGGGCCGGAGCGGCATGGCCGCCGAGTGCCGCGGCGGCGACGGTGCGGCGCAGCGCCGGCACGCCCCGGGCCAGGGCTTCGGCGAAGGCGGGGGCGAAGATCAGCAGGCCCTCGGGCAGGCCGGTGCGGACCGCGCGGGCAATGTCGTCGAGCAGGGCGGAGCGGATGATGCAGCCGGCGCGCCAGATCTCGGCGATGCGGGCGAGGTCGAGTGACCAGCCGTAGTCGTCCGAGGCCGCCTTCAGCAGCGCAAGGCCCTGGCCATAGGCGATGATCTTGGCCGCCAGCAGGGCCGCCGCAAGGTCGGCCTCGGGCGGCAGGGCAGCGGGCGGCGGCGGGGTGAAGAGCCGCGCACCCAAAGCCCGGGCGGTGGCAGCCGAGGAGAAGGAGCGCGCCGCCACCGCCGCCTCGATCGTCGTCGCCGACTGGCCGAGGCGCAGCGCCTCGATCAAGGTCCAGCGGCCGGTGCCCTTCTGGCCGGCGCGGTCGGCGATCAGCCCGATCATCGGCTGGCCGGTTTCGGGGTCGGTGGCGGCGAGGACGCGGGCGGTGATCTCGATCAGGTAGGATTTGAGCGGGCCGCGGTCCCAGGCGGCGAAGAGGTCGGCCGCGGCGGCGGGGGCCATGGCGCGGCCGTCGCGCAGCATGCCCCAGATCTCGGCGATCATCTGCATGTCGCCGTATTCGATGCCGTTGTGCACGGTCTTGACGAAATGGCCCGCCCCGTCGGGGCCGAGGTGGGCGGCGCAGGGCGCGCCCCGGTAGCGCGCGGCGATCGCCTCGAGGATGGCGCGGACCCGGGCGAAACTGGCGGCCGGGCCGCCGACCATGATCGAGGGGCCGTGGCGCGCCCCCTCCTCGCCGCCCGAGACCCCCATGCCGAAGAAATCAAGCCCGCGCGCCCTCAGCGCCGCCTCGCGCCGGCGGGTGTCGTGGAAATCGGCATTGCCGGCGTCGATCACGAGATCGCCGGGATCGAGGAGCGGCGCCAGCGTGTCGATCACCGCATCGACCGGGGCGCCGGCCTCGACCATGATCAGGATGGCGCGCGGCCGGGCCAGCGCCGCGACGAGGGCGGCCGGGGTCGCGCAGCCGGTGATGCGGGCGCCAAGCGGGCCGGCATCGGCGAGGAAGCGGTCGGTCGCCGCGGTGGTGCGGTTGTGGACCGCGATGGCAAAGCCCTTTTCGGCGATGTTGAGCGCCAGCGCCGCCCCCATCGTGCCGAGCCCGACCAGCCCGATCGCCGCGCCCCTTGCGCCGGTATCCGTCATGCCGCTGTTCCCCCTGTCGCCCATGCTGTGCGGCGACACTAGCAGCCCCGGCGGTCAGGGCAAGGCCGGGTGGGTGGGGCAAGGTGGGGTGGGCAGGGCACGGCCGGGTGGGCAGGGCACGGCCGGGGGCGCGGGCGGGGCAAGGGGGCGCGCTCAGGTGCCGAGGCACCAGCGCAGCACCGCCTTCTGGGCATGGAGGCGGTTCTCGGCCTCGTCCCAGATCACCGAATGGGGGCCGTCCATCACCGCACTGGTCGCCTCGTCGTCGCGATGCGCCGGCAGGCAATGCATGAAGAGCGCGTCGGGCCGGGCCCGCGCCATCAGCGCCTCGTTGACCTGGTAGCCGCGCAGCTGGTTGTGGCGCCGCTCGCGCGCCGATTGCGGATCATGCATCGAGACCCAGGTATCGGTGACCACCAGATCGGCGCCGGCGACCGCTTTCATCGGGTCACGCTCGATGGTGATCCGGGCGCCGCCGGCGCGAGCCGCGGCGACGATGGCGGGGTCGGGGTCCAGCGTCTCGGGGCCGGTGAAGGTGAGGTCGAAGCCGAAGCGGGCGGCCGCCTGGATGAAGCTGGCGCAGACGTTGTTGCCGTCGCCCGACCAGACCACCCGGCGCCCGGCGATCGGGCCGCGGTGTTCCTCGTAGGTCATGATGTCGGCCATGATCTGGCAGGGGTGGCTGCGGTTGGTCAGCCCGTTGATCACCGGCACGCTGGCATATTCGGCCATCTCGAGCAGGGTCTGTTCCTCGAAGGTGCGGATCATGATCAGGTCGACATAGCGCGACAGCACCCGGGCAGTATCGGCAATGGTCTCGCCATGGCCAAGCTGCATGTCGGCGCCCGAGAGCACCATGGTCTGGCCGCCCATCTGGCGCACGCCGACATCGAAGGAGACCCGGGTGCGGGTCGAGGGTTTCTCGAAGATCAGCGCGACCATGTGGCCGGCCAGCGGCTGGTCGTCATCGGGTGCGCCCTTCGGGCGGCCGTGGCGGGCGGTCTTCATCGCCCGGGCGCTGTCGATCATCGCGCGCAGGGCGGCGGGGTCGGTCCGGTCGATATCGAGGAAGTGCTGCATCGGGTGGTTTCCTTGCTGGCGGGCGGGCTGGTGGCCAGGGTCTGGGGGGCTGTCTGCCCCCCGGTCCCCGCGGGCGCGGGGACACCCCCCCGAAGGTATTTCGCAACAGAAGAAAGGCTCAGCCGCGGCGGGCCGAAAGGGCGGTGGCGGCGCGGTCGAGACGGCGGGCGGCCTCGGCGATCTCGTCGTCGGTGATGGTCAGCGGCGGCAGGATGCGCAAGGTGTTGTCGGCCGCCGGCACGCTCAGCAGGTGTTCGGCGTAGCCGGCGGCAACCAGGTCGGCCGGGGCGGTGCCCTCGCGGCATTTCAGCCCGAGCATCAGGCCCTGGCCGCGCAGGCCCTCGAAGAGGTCGGGATGGGCGGCGACCAGCCCTTCGAGGCGCTGGCGAAAGAGCCCGGCCTTGCGGTTGACCTCGGCGAGGAAGGCCGGGTCGGCGATGATTTCGGTGACCTTGGCGCCGACCGCGCAGGCCAGCGGGTTGCCGCCATAGGTCGAGCCATGGCTGCCGGCGGTCATCGCCTGGGCCGCCGCTTCGGTGGCCAGCACCGCGCCGAGCGGGAAGCCGCCGCCGATGCCCTTGGCGACCATCATGATGTCGGGGGTGATGCCGGCCCATTCATGGGCGAAGAGCCGGCCGGTGCGGCCCATGCCGCATTGCACCTCGTCGAGGATGAGGAGCGCGCCGGAAGCATCGCAGAGCCCGCGCAGCGCGCGCAGGTCGGCGTCGGGCAGGACCCGGATGCCGCCCTCGCCCTGGATCGGCTCGATCATCACCGCCGCGGTGTCGGGGCCGATCGCGGCGCGCGCCGCCTCGATGTCGCCCCAGGACAGCTGGCTGAAGCCGGGCATCAGCGGCCCGTAGCCCTTGACCATCTTCTCCGATCCGGCGGCGGCGATGGCGCCGGTCGAGCGGCCGTGGAAGGCGCCCTCGAAGGTAAGGATCACGATCCGCTCGGGCTGGCTCTTCGCGGACCAGTATTTCCGCGCCATCTTGATCGCGAGTTCCGCTGCCTCGGTGCCGGAATTGGTGAAGAACACCGTATCGGCGAAACTATGGGCGACGAGGAGGTCGGCGAGGCGCTGCTGTTCGGGGATCTGGTAGAGGTTCGAGACATGCCAGAGCCGGCCGGCCTGTTCGCCGAGCGCCGCGACGAGATCGGGGTTGGCATGGCCGAGGGCATTGACCGCGATCCCGGCGCCGAGGTCGAGGTATCGGCTGCCATCCCCGGTGACGAGCCAGGAGCCCTCGCCCCGCACGAAGGCCAGGGGGGCGCGGTTGTAGGTCGGAAGAACGGTCGGGATCATGGGCGAACTCCGGATGCGAGGGCCAAGGGGTGCCCCAGGGCGCGGGTGGTGTCAACGATATCGGGGGGGGGGGCGAGTGCGGCGGCGTCGGGGACGGGCGGTGGTGCGGGTCCGGTGCGTCATGGCCGGCCCCATAGCGCGGAAATCGCGTCATGTCCACAGCCGGCCGTCGCCGGCGCGTCATCTTCACGCCCGGCCTTCCTCACGTCCGGCCTTCCTCACGTCCGGCCTTCACCGGCGCGGCATCTTCACGCCCGGCCTTCTTCAAGCCCGGCCTTCGCCGGGCGGCATCGCCCGGCCTGGATCCCGGGGCATCGATCCCGTGACATGGATCATGGCGCGCAATCGGCGGGCGGGGCAGGTTTCGGACGCGTGACATCATCGGGAGACGGTCGCCATGCCCTTCACGGTCGAGCAGTTCCTGGCCGCCTTCGCCCGCTACAACGAGGCGATCTGGCCGTTGCAGGTGGTGGCAACCGGCGCCGGGATCGCCCTTCTCGTGCTGGCCTTGCGGCGCGGCGGCGCATCACACCGCGCGGTGCTGCCGGTTCTCGCGGCAATGTGGCTGGTCAATGGTGTCGGCTATCACGGGCTTTACTTTGCCCGGATCAATCCCCTGGCGATCGCCTTCGCCGCGGTCTTCGTCGTGCAGGCGGTGCTTCTGGCGGGCGCGGCGGTGCGAGGCCCGGGCCTGCGGTTTTGCGCGCGCCGCGGCCGGGTGGCGCTGGCGGGGCTGGTCCTTGCGGTCTTTGCGCTGGCGCTCTATCCGCTTCTGGGGGTCATGGCCGGGCAGCGCTGGCCGGCGGTTCCCGCCTTTGGTGTCGCACCCTGCCCGACGACGATCTACACGATCGGGCTGTTGCTGATGGCGCCCTGGCAGCGGGTGAAATGGCTGATGGTCGTGCCGGGGCTCTGGGCCGGGATCGGCGGAACGGCCGCCATCCTCCTGCGGGTGCCTCAGGACGTCGCACTTCTGGCCTCGCTGGGGGTCCTGATCGCCGTGGCCGCCGGGGCGGGCCGGGCCGGGCGCCGCCGGGCATCATGATTCGCCGGGCTTGAAAAAGCCGGCCGTCGCTTGTATCTCGGCCCGTCCCGTCTAGAATGGGCGCAACCGTATTCCGGGCCTGCCGACCGTCGCCTGCGGCCGCGCCAATGGTCCCCAACCCGAGGAACGATCATGTCCTGGACCGACGAGCGCGTCGAGACCCTGAAGAAGATGTGGACCGAGGGCCAGTCGGCCAGCCAGATCGCCAAGGAACTGGGCGGGGTGACGCGCAATGCGGTGATCGGCAAGGTGCACCGGCTGGGGCTGTCGAACCGGGTCGGCCCGGCCGCCGGCCATGAAGCGCGGCCGGGCGAGGCCGGGGACGGGCAGGCTGCGACGGTGGCCGATCCGGCGCCGCCGTCGCGGCCGGCACCGGCGCCCCGGGTCGAGCCGCG
>PHEC01000174.1 GCA_002841115.1 Alphaproteobacteria bacterium HGW-Alphaproteobacteria-6
TTGCGTTTGGTTGCCTGCTTGAGCTGCCGGTGACGCCTCGTTCGCCGCGGATGTCGCCGGGAACGCGCGCTGCGGCGCGCCGGCGGCTTCGGTCGGCTGATAGACCAGCGCGCCGGCGACCCGCATCGCCAGTTCCGCCCCCTGCCGGGCGCGGATCAACTCCAGCATCATGTCAAGACAGGGCGCAGCACCCCCCGTCGTCACCCGCCGGCCCGAGACGACATAGCGGTCGGCCCTGACCTCGATGGCCGGAAACCGCGCGGCAAAGGCCTCCAGATCCTCCCAGTGGACGGTCGCGGCATGGCCGTCCAGAAGCCCGGCCCGCGCCAGGAACCAGCTGCCGCCATCGATGCCGATCATCGCCCGCAGACCGGGCGCCAACTGGCGCAGCCGGGTCCGCAGCGCCGGCGTCGCCTGCTCTTCGAGGCGGAAGCCGGCAACGATCGCCAGCACATCGTCGCCGGGGCGCGCCGACAGCGCCGCGGTCGCGATGGTGAAGCCGGCGGTCAGCGGCACCGGCCCGCCCGAAGGCGATACGAAGCGCCAGCGATAAAGCTGCTGCCCGGCGCGGCGGTTCGCCGCCCGCAGCGGATCGACGCAGGCGGCCAGCGCCAGGGCATTGGCGTCGGCCATGACCAGGATGGCGACCGTCAGCGCGGCCGCTTCGGGCAGGAAGATCGGTCGCAATCGGTCCATCGCACCCAGTGCTAGGATGCCGATGCCCGCCAGGCAATACCCCCGGCCCGGCGACGATCCGCGGCGCCCCGCGCCGCCCCGCGCCGCGAAGGGCTTGCACCGCGCGCCGCCGCGGGCTTTGCTGGCCCGGCCCAGGCCAGGAAAGCACCCGCCCCCCATGCCGATGTCCCGATCCGCCACCCAGCGTCGTGCCCGCCTTGGCGCGCACCGTCCCACCCACCCCCGCGCCACCCTCCTGCGCGCCGCGCTCCTGGCGGCGCTCCTCGCCGGTTGCGCACCGCCCGCGCCCGAGACCTCCCGCGATCCCGGCGCGATGATCGCCTCGGCGGCGCTTTTCGATCCGGCCCGATTCGCCGATGTCTGGCATATCGTCGCGGCACTCGGTCCCGAGGCCGGCTGCGGCCCGCTGGCCGAGACCTGGATACCCGTAGCGCCCGGCCGCTTCGCCGTCACCGGCAGCTTCTGCGGCCCCTCGGGTGCCCGCGCCTTCGCCGCGACGGCAGACCTTGCCGGGCCGGGCCGTTTCCGCCGCCCGGCGCGCGAGGGCGACGACCCGCTCTGGGTGCTCTGGGTCGATGCCGACTACCGGGTGGCGGTGATCGGCACGCCCTCGGGCCGCTTCGCGCGCATTCTCGCGCGCCGCCCCGATCCGCGCCCCGACCTGATCGCCGCCGCGCGCGAGGTCCTCGACTTCAACGGCTACGCGCTTGCCGGCCTGCGCCCGCTCTGACCCCCGTCGGCCCCACCAGACTCCACCCGGCCAGACTCCACCCCACCAGACTCCACCCGGCCAGATACCACCCGGTCCCGACCCGCAGGACGCCGCCCTCGCAGCCCTTCTTCTGTTCGAAAATACCTCCGCCGGAGGCATCCTGCCCTCGCCGCCCGACCCCGCCCTTGCCGGCTAGATCCCGGCCGCGCGCGCCACCGCCGCAAGATGGGCACCGAAGGTCCTCGCCCCGGTCGTCGCCTCGCGCACCAGCCAGTCGAAATGCGCGCTGAGGCTGGCGACCTGGCCGGGCTCGCGAAAGGCGATGTATTGGCGGCCGAGGTAGATCACCGCCAGATGCGGGCCGAAGATCGTCACCGGCGCCGAATAGACCCGGCGGGCGTCGAAGACATAGATCCGCAGGGTCGGATAAAGCTGATCGGCAAGGCTGGCGAGCCGCGCGATCTGGGCCGCGCGCAGCCCCGCCGGCAGCCCCCGGTAATAGCCCTCGCCACGGACGAAGGCGGCAATCTCGTGGGCCGGCAGCGCGATCTCGTAATCCGACCGGGCGCCGCGCATCCAGTCCAGCCGGTCGGCGGCGGCACCGATCGCCTGCGCCGCGGTCCGGCCCAGTTGCGGGGCATATTCCCAGTCCAGCATCTCGCGGGTCTTGAGCATGTCGGGCAGGCCGGCCGGGACATGGCGGATCTTGTGCCCGGCCGCCTCGATGTGCCAGCCGAAGATCGTCTCGTCGATTGGCGCCCGCGCCGCCTCGGTGATGGAAAGCGAGGCGGCAAGCAGTTCGGCCAGCGGTTCGGCCCGCTCGCTCAGCCCCAAAAGCCAGTCCGCCGAAACCCCGAGGGCGGCGGCGCAGCCGGCGACGATCTGGGCATTCGGCAGCCGTGCGCCGGCATCGCCCAGCAGCTGCGAGATGGTCGAGCGGTCGACACCGACGGCGCGGGCAAGCGCCGCCTGGCTGACCGATTTCAGGGTCATCGCCCGGTCCAGCCGGTCGCGAAACAGCCGGGCGCGCTGGCGTTTGTCGATATTTTCAATCATGCGTTAACCAATATCACCTTTGATGAAAAAAGTTAATCATTCCCCGGCTTCGCGGCGATGCGGTGGCGGTGTCATCTGGCGGCCAGAGTGCAGCAACCCCGAAGGCAACAGGCAGGCAATGGAAACCGGGCGGCGGACGATCCTCAAGGCGGTGCTGTGGAACCTTCTGGGGGTGGCGATGATGGCGCTGACCGGCTATGCGATGACCGGATCGGTGGCGCTCGGCGGCTCGCTGGCGCTGGTCAATACCGCGATCGGGCTGGTCGCCTATGTGCTTTACGAACGGCTCTGGGCGCGCATCGGCTGGGGCCGGCGGCCGGCTGCGCCGGCGCTGGGACGTCCCGGCCATGGCTGACCCGCGCGGCGATCCCGGCAGCGACGCGCGACCCGAGCCCGGAGCCGCGCCTTGTGCCCGCGTCGAGGCTCCGACTTTGGCGCTTATCGTGATCTGCCACCTGCTCTGGGGGCTCGGCACCACGGCGCTGGCAGAGATCTGGCTGCCGCTCGGGATGCTTGCCACGACCCTGGCGATCACCCTGCATTCCTCGCTTCAGCACGAGGCGCTGCACGGCCACCCGACCCGGTCGCGGGCACTGAACGAGGCGCTGGTCTTCCTGCCGCTCGGCCTGGTCTTTCCCTACGGGCGGTTTCGCGACCTGCATCTGGCGCATCACCGCGACGCGGCGCTGACCGATCCCTATGACGACCCGGAATCGAACTATCTCGACCCGGCGGTCTGGGCCCGGCTGCCCGGGCCGCTGCGCGCGATCCTGCGGATCAACAACACCCTGGCCGGGCGGATGATCCTTGGCCCTGCGATCTCGGTCCTCGCGGTGTTGCGCGCCGATCTGGCGGCACTGCGCGCCGGCGGCGATGCGGCCCGGCCGATCCGGCGCGCCTGGCTTCTGCACGGCGCCGGGCTGGTCCTGGTCGGGCTCTGGATCGGCCTCGCGGCGATGCCCTGGCCGGCCTATCTGGCGGCGGCCTATGCCGGCTTCTCGATCCTCAAGATCCGCACCTATCTGGAGCATCGCGCCCATGCGCTGGCGCGCGGCCGGACGGTCATCGTCGAGGCCCGGGGGGTCTTGTCCTTCCTGTTTCTGAACAACAGCCTGCACGCGGTTCATCACGCCCGCCCCAATGCGCCGTGGTATCGGCTGCCGGCGCTTTACCAGGCCGCGCGCGACGACTACCGGCGCCGCAACGAGGGCTATGTCTACCCCTCCTACGGCGCCATCTTCCGCCGCCACTTCCTCAGCGCCAAGGATCCGGTTCCGCACCCGCTCTGGCCCCGGTCGTGATCCCTCGCCCCCCGCAGCGGCGCCGGGGGTCGATCTTGCGGCACCGGGGCGGGCGTGACAGAAGCGGCCGATGAGCCTCTGGGTGATCCTGACACTGGCTGCGGCGGCGATGCAGACGCTGCGCTTCGTGCTGCAAAAGCAGCTTGCGGGTGCGGGGCTGTCGACTGGCGGCGCCACCTTCGCGCGGTTTCTCTTCGCTGCACCGCTGGCGGCGGCGCTGGCCGCCCTCGCGCTGGCCGGGACGGGCCGCGGCCTGCCGGCGCTGCCGGGGCCGCAGTTCTGGGCTTTCGTCATCCTCGGCGCGGCGGGCCAGATCGTCGCCACCTTCCTGACGGTTGCGCTGTTCTCCTTGCGCAACTTCGCCGTCGGCATCGCCTTCACCAAGACCGAGACGGTGCAGGTCGCGGTCTTTTCGGCGCTGATCCTCGGCGAGGCGGTCAGCCCGCTCGGCTGGGCGGCGATCGGGATCGGCCTGGCCGGCGTTCTGATGCTGTCGCGCGGGCCGGGGCCGGGGGCCGCCCGTTTCGGCCGCCCGGCGCTTTATGGCGTGCTGGCCGGCGCGCTCTTCGGACTGTCGGCGATCGGCTACCGCGGGGCGACGATGGCGCTGCTGCCGCTGCCGTTCTTCTTGCGCGCGCTTCTGGCGCTGGCGGCGGCGACGGTGCTGCAGGCGGCCGCGATGGCGCTGTGGCTGGCGTGGCGCGAGCCGGGCGAGGTCGGCCGGGTGCTGGCGCGCTGGCGGCGCACGGCGCTGGTCGGGCTGACCGGAATGCTCGGCTCGCTTGGCTGGTTCTCGGCGTTCTCGCTGCACAATGCCGCCCATGTGCGCGCCCTCGGCCAGGTCGAGGTGGTCTTCACCCTGATCGCCTCGGCGCTGATCTTCCGCGAAAGGCTGGCGCTGCGCGAGGGTGCGGGGATGGCGCTGGTGGTGGTCTCGGCGCTGCTGATCGTGCTCGGCTTCGGCCGCGCCGCCGGCTGAGCGGCGGCCAGCCGGGGTTCAGGCCAGCCGGCGAAAGGTCGGCACCGTGCCGGCGTTGTCGAAGAACGGCACCGAGGGTGGCGGGCCGGCCTCGGCGCGCCGCGCCGCGACCTCGGCCAGCACCACCTCGGTGATGAACGGCAGGTTCAGCGCCCGGGCCTCGGCCAGCGGCACCCAGTGCAGATGCGACAGCTCGTCGGTGGCGCGGCTGAAATCGTCGGGGTCGCCGGCGATCGCCGCGGCATCGGCCAGAAAGAACCGCGCATCGAAGCGCCGCGGCCGGCCGGGCGGGGTGATGGCACGGAAGACGAAGCGCAAGGGGGCTGCGGCCGGCAGCATGCCACGCGCGGCAAAGGCATCCCAGGGCGCCGGCGCCGGCCCGGCCCAGGGCCCCGCGGCCGCCAGCATCAGGCCGGTCTCTTCCCAAAGCTCGCGGATCGCGGCGGCGGCAAGGGCGGCGGCGGTCACTGGCGCCGGGCCGGGGCGCGGCGCCTGCCCGAGCCGCGCCGCACAGGCCGCGCCGATCCCGGAGGCCAGCGGCACCGCGGCGTCGCCGGCATCGACGGCGCCGCCGGGAAAGACGTATTTCGACGGCATGAAGGCGGCGCCGGCGCCGCGCTGCCCCATCAGGTCGAGCCAGTTGAGGTCGAACGGGCACGGCCCACCGAGCACCACCGGCCAGCCCTTCTCGCGCGACCAGTACGCGGCGGCGCCGATCATCGTGTACTTCCTGCGCATCCGCCGCAGCCTCGCCGACATCGAGGACCAGTCCATCT
>PHEC01000175.1 GCA_002841115.1 Alphaproteobacteria bacterium HGW-Alphaproteobacteria-6
AGGATCGGCCGGTTCTCGCGGCGTGCCGCTGCGAGCGCCAGCAGGATGCTGAGGCCGGGCGTCCAGGATAGGCCTCCCATGAGGATGACGCCGGCTCTGCCGGCTTCATCCGCCAGGTCCATCAGGACGGCGGTGCCGGGAGCATCGGGGCAAGACGAAAGATAGGAAGTCCCGGCGCGCAAGGCGGCCCGCGCCAGTGTCTCCTCGTGCCGGTAGCCGGGAGCGAGCGCCCCGATAGCGATGTCGGCTTCGGCCATGCGGCTGGCGACCGCCTCTTCATCCGTGGGGTCTAGATAGCGGAGCGATTGCGAGCCGGGTGAGGCTCCGGCGCTCTGCAGGGCGCCGGCGTCTTCGTCTTCGAGGACTGGGACCATGCCCGCGCGCGGGGCGCCGAGATCCTCGCCGAGGTCGCGGGTTTCGCGATGAGTTCGGATGCCGGCGACATCGTGATGCCGAACCAGGCCGGGGCGGAACGGGCGATGGCCGGCGCGCTGGCCGATGCCGGGATCGACCGCGAGGCGGTCGGCTACATCAACGCCCATGGCACCGGCACCGCCGCCAATGACCGCACCGAATGTGCCGCCGTCGCCCATGTCTTCGGCCGGCACGCCGACCGGCTGATGATCTCGTCGACGAAATCGATGCACGGCCATCTGATCGGCGGCACCGGGGCGGTGGAACTTCTGGCCTGCATCATGGCGCTGCGCGAGGGCATCATCGCGCCGACCATCGGCTATGAGGATCCCGACCCGGAATGTGCGCTGGACGTGGTGCCGAATGTCGCGCGCGAGGCCCGCGTCGAGGTGGCGCTGTCGAATGCCTTCGCCTTCGGCGGCTTCAACGCGGTGATCGCGCTGCGCCGCGCCTGATCCGGGTGCGGTGCTGAATAAAGAAACTCGGGCAGTATCTGGCGAGGAATCTTTCCCTGCCCTGCCCTGCCATCCGATCCCGGCACCGAGGGCCGCGCCCGACCCTGGGGTGGGCGCTTTGCCACGCCGGGGCTGCGGTGCTTTATGGCAGTCAAGCCCTTCCGAGCGTTGTGCAATCTGCGACAGTGCCATGCGCCCTCCCGCCGGGAGGGTCGGGCGCGGCCCGGGCTGGTCGCCCGGGCCCGAGCTTGTGGAAAGCGTGGCGCGGAACGGTATTCCGATCTCAAGGGTGAAAACGGCGGGGCGCCGCCTTTCGGTCCTTGTCCCCGATCCGCTGCCTTGCGGCCCCGGATCGGGCGGTGGGCCGGCGCGGCTGTGGCGCCGGCCTGTGCCGTCAGGGCTTGGCGGCAGGCTGATTGGCCAGATTGGCCTTCTTGACCGCCTCGAAGCCGGCGGTGAAGCCCTTCAGCGACAGGTTGACATCGACGGTCCGGCTCGGGTCGGCGACCGGCACGACGGTGATTGTCGCCTTGGCGCCCTTGCGGAACTCCTCGATCTCGACGGCGGTGAAGCCGACCCGCGCGACGCAGCCGACCTCGGAGCAGAAGGTGAAGGGGTAGCGCTTGGTCTGGCCCTTGTCGACGGTGATGTTGAGTTGCTGGGTCAGCAGCGTCTCGAGCGGGGTGATGATCGTCGCGCCGGCGATCGCGTTCTGGTTCTGGCCCTCGGGCAGCGACAGCAGGCTGATTTCGGCGACCGCGTTGCCGTCGTTGTCCTTCAAAAGCTGGTAGAGCTGGCAGGGATCGGTGCCGTCGGGGCTGTGGATGCAGCGCAGTTGCCAGTCGCCGTGGGTTTCGGCGACATAGGGCTCGCCGATCCCGTCGGAAGGCTCGCCGGTTGCGGGCGTTGCTTCGCCTGCCGGGGCTTCGCCTGCCGGCGCCTCGGCCGCCGGCGCTTCGGCGGCCGGGGCCTCGGCGGCGGGGGTTTCGGGGGCGGGGGCATCCTGCGCCAGGACCGGCAGGGCAAGGCCGCCCGCCAGTGCCAGAACCAGTGCCGCCGAATTCCTGAGATGGGACATCATGACCTTCCGTGGATCCGTTTCATTCGTTGCTGCCTGGGCCAGCCTCTAGCATGGCGGCGCGATACTGTCAGTCGCGAAACGACGCCGTCGCGGCGGCGGCGGGGTTCCGCCCGGCGGGCGGCGCGCGACCGGGTTGCCGCATGCGGGGCGAAACGGCAAAAGGGCCCCGCCGGGGGGCCCTTTCTTCGAATTTTGCTCCCTGTCGGACTGGCCGACTTCATCATTGGTCCGAAAGCTATTCAGTTCGGGCCGAGGCGTCAACATGAAAAAACCGCTGTCTCACGAAATTGATTTCGTTTGAAAAAAGGCCGCGCCAGGGGGGCGCGGCCAGTCAGACAGGGAGGAAGTAGGATCCGGGCGCCCAGGATGGGCAGTCCGGATCAATCGATGCTGGCAGCCTCGGGTTAAGATTGTATTGTTGCCGCGACCGATGGTTGCGAAAGGGACGGATGTGCAGAGCGGGGCGGGGATTTTCGTGGGTGGTGGCGGGGCGGATCATGCCGCGCCGCAGGAGTTGCTGTTGAAATACGCCAACCGGCACGGACTGATCGCCGGGGCGACCGGCACCGGCAAGACGGTGACGCTGCAGATCCTTGCCGAGGGCTTCTCGGCCGCCGGGGTTCCGGTCTTTCTGGCCGATGTGAAGGGCGATCTGGCCGGGCTGGCGAAGGCCGGGTCGGCGGCGGGCAAGCTGCACGAGGCATTCGAGGCGCGGTCCCGGACCATCGGCCATGCGCTGGCCTACAAGGCCTTTCCGGTCGCGCTTTGGGACATCTTCGGCGAGCAGGGCACCCCGGTGCGCACCACCGTGGCCGAGATGGGTCCCCTGCTGCTGTCGCGGCTGATGGGGCTGAGTGCGGCGCAGGAGGGGGTGCTGAACATCGCCTTCCGGCTGTCGGATGAAGAGGGGCTGCCGCTTTTAGACCTGAAGGACCTGCAGGCGCTTCTGGTCTGGGTCGGCCAGAACGCCGCCGCGATCGGGCTGCGCTATGGCAATGTCGCGCCGGCGACGGTGGGGGCGATCCAGCGCCAGCTTCTGACCCTGGAAAACCAGGGCGGCGCGCAGCTTTTTGGCGAACCGGCGCTGGATCTGGCCGACATGATGCGGGTCGGCGCGGACGGGCGCGGCCAGATCAACATCCTCGCCGCCGACCGGCTGATGGGGGCGCCGCGGCTTTACGCGACCTTCCTGTTGTGGCTCTTGAGCGAGCTCTTCGAGGACCTGCCCGAGGTCGGCGACCCCGACAAGCCGCGCCTGGTCTTCTTCTTCGACGAGGCGCATCTTCTGTTCGACGATGCGCCGAAGGCGCTGGTTGACAAGGTCGAGCAGGTGGCGCGGCTGATCCGCTCGAAAGGGGTGGGGGTCTATTTCGTCACCCAGAACCCGGCCGACGTGCCCGACGATATCCTCGGACAACTGGGCAACCGGGTGCAGCACGCGCTGCGCGCCTTCACCGCCAAGGACCAGCAGGACCTGCGCCGCGCGGCGCGGAACTACCGGCCCAATCCGGCCTTCGACACCGAGACCGCGATCAAGGAGGTCGGCACCGGCGAGGCGGTGACCTCGTTCCTGCAGGCCAAGGGCGTGCCCGGCATGGTCGAGCGCACGCTGGTGCGCCCGCCGGCCAGCCAGCTTGGCCCGCTGACCGCCGAGGAACGCCGCGGGCTGATCGCGGATTCCGATCTCGAGGCGAAATACCGCCCGGCGGTCGACCGCGATTCGGCCTTCGAGCGGCTGGCGGCGCGGGCCTCGGCGGCGGCCGAAGAGGCGGCGCGGGCCGACGAAAAGGCCGCCCGTGATACCGGGCCGGCGCGTGAATACAGCGCCGGGCGACGCTATGACGGTGGCGCGGCATCGCGCAGCGCGGCGCCGCGCCGGCGCTCGTCGCGCTCCGACAGCCTGGCCGAGACCCTCGGCAAGAGCGTGGTGCGCCAGATCGGGTCAAGCACCGGAAGGGCGATCGTGCGCGGCATCCTCGGCTCGCTGTTCAAGTCGCGCTGAGCACCGGCGCCGGCCCCGCCCGCGCGGCCCGGCGCGGGGTCAGGCCGGGGGTCAGAGCGGGCGGACCTTCAGCCGCTGGATGCGGTTGTCCTTGCGGGTCACGACCTCGAAGCGGAAGCCATGGAAGCTGAAGACCTGGCCCTCGGCCGGGATCATCTGCGCCTCGTGGATCACCAGCCCGGCGATGGTATTGGCCTCGTCGTCGGGCAGCAGCCAGTCGGTGGCGCGGTTGAAGTCGCGGATCGTCATCGCGCCGTCGACCAGATAATCGCCGCCCTCGCCGCGCTTCAGGGGCTGGCCGGGGTCGACGTCGAATTCGTCGCTGATCTCGCCGACGATCTCCTCGATGATGTCCTCGAGGGTGATCAGCCCGCGCAGATCGCCGTATTCGTCGACCACCAGGGCGAAATGGGTGCGCCGTTTCAGAAACTCGCGCATCTGTTCGTCGAGCGGCGTCGTCTCGGGGACGAAATAGGGTTTCATCGCCAGCCCGACTACGTCGAGATCGCCGATCGAGGCAAGGCTGCCGTCCTCACCGCGCACCGCCTTCTCGACCGCGCGCAGCAGGTCCTTGGCATGGATCACCCCGATCACGTTGTCACGCTCGTCGCGAAAGATCGGCAGGCGGGTATGGGGCGAGGCGAGCACCGCGGTCAGGATCGCGCCCGGGGCGGCGGCGGCGTCGATCATCTCGATCTGGCTGCGGTGGCGCATGATCTCCTCGACGGTGCGGTTGCCGAGGTCGAGCGCGCCGAGCAGCCGGTCGCGGTCCTCTTTCGGCACCGTGCCCTCCGAGGCGCCGATCGCCAGCGCGCCGGCGATTTCCTCGTGGATCGAGAACATGTGAAGGTCGGCGTCGGCGCGCACCCCGAAGCCGCGCAGGATCAGCCGGACGATGGCGCGCACCACGGTGACCACCGGCGCCAGGACCACGATCAGGATGCTGATCGGGCGGGCGACCCGGGCGGCGACCGTCTCGGGCGCGGTGATCGCATAGGTCTTGGGCAGGACCTCGGCGAAGATCAGCACCAGCACCGTCATCACCAGCGTCGTCAGCGCCACGCCGCTGTCGCCGAAAAGCCGGGTCAGCAGCGCGGTGGCCAGCGCCGCCGAGGCGATGTTGACGACATTGTTGCCCAGGAGCAGCGCGCCGATCAGCCGCTCGCTGTCCTCGGTCAGGCCGAGTGCGGTGCGGGCGCCGCCTTCGCCGCGGTCGGCGCGGGCGCGCAGCTTGGCGCGCGAGGCGGCGGTCAGCGCGGTCTCGGACCCCGAAAAGAACGCCGACAGCATCAGAAGGACAAGGATCGCCGCCGCGGTGATCCAGAATGTGGCGTCGAGAAAGCCGGTGGCATCCATCTGCAAGCGTCCCTGTTGGCTGGCCCCGTTATGGCGGCCGGCGGCGGCGCGATCAAGCGCGGTGCGTCAGTCCCCGGCATCGTCGCGCGCCAGCGGGTGATGCGCCAGCACCAGCGCCTTCAGCCGTTCGTCAAGGACATGGGTGTAGATCTCGGTGGTGGCGATGTCGGCATGGCCGAGCAGCATCTGGATG
>PHEC01000176.1 GCA_002841115.1 Alphaproteobacteria bacterium HGW-Alphaproteobacteria-6
TGTCGCAGGGCCGGCCCTATCTTGCGATCCCCGGACCGTCGGTCATGCCCGACCGGGTGCTGGCGGCGATGCATCGCGCGGCGCCGAACATCTATGCCGGCGACCTGCATGCGATGACTGCCACGATCGTCGCCGACCTGCGCCGCGTCGCCCGCACCACGGCGCATGTCGCGCTCTACATCGCCAACGGTCATGGCGCCTGGGAGGCGGCCAATGCCAACCTCTTCTCGCGCGGTGACCGGGCGCTGGTCGCGGTGACCGGCAATTTCGGCGCCGGCTGGGCCAGTTCGGCCGAGCGCATGGGGGTCGCGGTCGATCGCATCGACTTCGGCCGCTCGGCCCCGGCCGATCCGGCGCGCATCGCCGCGGCGCTGGCGACCGACCGGACCCATGCGATCCGCGTGGTGCTGGTCAGCCACGTCGATACCGCGACCTCGGTCAGGAACGATATCGCCGGGGTCCGCGCGGCGATCGACGCCACCGGCCATCCGGCACTCCTGGCGGTCGATGCCATCGCTTCGCTGGGCTGCGATCCCCTGCACATGGACGACTGGGGTGTCGACGTGCTGGTCGCGGCCAGCCAGAAGGGGCTGATGACCCCGCCGGGGCTGGGGTTCGTGTGGTTTTCCGACAAGGCGCAGGCGGCCTGCCGCGGCTCGGACCTGCGCAGCCCCTACTGGGACTGGGGGCCGCGCGCCGAGCCCGACGGCTACTGGCAGCATTTCTGCGGCACCGCGCCGACCCACCACCTTTTCGGCCTGCGCGAGGCGCTGACCATGCTCTTGGACGAAGAGGGGCTGGAGGCCGCCTGGGCGCGCCACCGGGTGCTGGCGGGTGCGGTCTGGGCCGCCTTCGACGCCTGGGGGCAGGGTGGCGACATCGCGCTGAACATCGCCGATCCGGCGTTGCGCAGCCAGGCGGTGACGGCGGCGCGGATCGGCGCCGGCGGCGCCGGGCGGCTGCGCGACTGGTGCGAGACCCAGGCCGGGGTGACGCTGGGCATCGGGCTGGGCATGGCCGAGCCGCACGAGCCCGCCTATGGCGATTTCCTGCGCATCGCCCATATGGGCCATGTCAACGCCCATATGACGCTCGGGGTGCTTGGCGTGATGGAGGCGGGGATGCGGGCGCTGGCGATTCCGCACGGGGCGGGCGCGCTTGACGCAGCGGCCGCGGTGATCGCCGGGGCGTGAGGGCCGGGGCCACCGCCTTGATCTTGCGCCCCCCCTCCCCATCCCTCCCCCACCGGGGGGGAGGGAGGTGCGCGCGGCTGCCGCTCTTGCCTCCCCTCCCCCCTCGTGGGGAGGGGAGGGGGGTGGGGGGCGACATCAGGGGTGGGGGCGACATCTCAGCCCGCGCCGAAAGGCTTCGGCGGTAATGACGCGATCAGCCGCGCGCGGCGGCAAGGGCCGCGGGCAGGGCGGCGGCGAAGCGGGCCAGATCCTCGGCGCGGCCGCAACTGACGCGGATGCAGCGGTCGTGCGGGGCGACGAAGGGCATCCGCACGAAGATGTCGCGGGCGACGAGCTCGGTCAGCACCCGGCGGGCAAAGGCGCCGTCGGCGCCGCAGTCGATGGTGACGAAATTGGTCGCCGAGGCCAGTGGCACCAGATGGTTCGCCCGCGCGATGGCGGCAAGCCCGGTCCGCGCCGCCGTCACCTCGGTCTTGACCGCGGCAAGCCAGGCCTGATCGCCCAGTGCCGCGAGCGCGCCGGCCTGGGCGATCCGGCCGACGCCGAAATGGTTGCGGATCTTGTCGAAGGCGGCGATGAGCCCAGCCGCGCCGATCGCGTAGCCGACGCGCAGCCCGGCCAGCCCGTAGCCCTTCGAGAAGGTGCGCAGCCGGATCACCCGCGGATCCTCGGGGTCGATCGCAGGTGTCGTGCCCTCGGGGGCGAGGTCGACATAGGCCTCGTCGAGGACCAGGAGGGTGCCGTCGGGGAGTGCCGCGATCATCCGTTCGATGGTATCGGCGGGGTGGGCCGAGCCCATCGGGTTGTCGGGATTGGCGAGATAGACGAGTTTCGCGCCGGTCTCGGCGGCCCTGGCGACCAGCGCCTCGGGGTCCTCGAAGTCGCCGCGGTAGGGCACCTTGTGCAGGCGGCCGCCGAAGCCCGCGACGTGGAAGTTGAAGGTTGGATAGGCGCCGTCCGACGTGACCACCGCATCACCCGGGGCGACGGTGAGCCGGACGAGGTAGCCCAGAAGCCCGTCGATGCCTTCGCCGACGACGATATTGCCGGGCCGGGTGCGGTGATGGCTGGCGAGGGCCTCGCGCAGGTCGTGGCATTCGGGATCGCCATACATCCAGACCCTGGCCGCGGCTTCGGCCATGGCCGCGACGGCGCGGGGCGAGGGGCCGAAGACGCTTTCATTGGCGCCGAGCCGCGCGGCGAAGCGCCGGCCGCGCTGTCGCTCCTGGGTTTCGGGCCCGACGAAGGGCACGCTGGCGGGGAGACTTTCGGCGAGCGGCGTGTAGCGTGGTCCGGTCATGGCGGCCTTCGGTTCTGGCGGTGGCGCCGGGGGGCTGTCTGCCCCCCCTGGTTCTGGTGATGGCGCCGGGGGGCTGTCTGCCCCCCGGACCCCCCGAGGGTATTTCGACATCGAAGAAGCCTATCGCCTGTCCGCCGCGACTGTCAGCGGTTTTTTTTGATTGCCGGCAGGGCCGCCGGACCGGTCAGCCGATCTCGGCGAGGCGCCGCAGCGCGGCTTTCAGCCGGTTCGCCTCGTCTTCGCCGATCGCGTGTTTTTCACGGGTTTCCGCCACGACATCTTCGGGCGCGCTGTCGACGAATTTCGGGTTGGAGAGGCGGTTGCGCAGGCCGCTCAGCTCCTTGTCGAGTTTCTCGAGGCTTCTGGCGAGGCGGGCCTTTTCCCCGGCGATGTCGATGACGCCGGCGAGCGGGATGGCGAAGCTGGCGCCCTCGACGGTGATCGTGATGGCGCCTTTCGGGGCGGCGCCCTCGGTCATGCCGTCAAGGCGCGCGAGGCGGCTGATCATCGGTTCGTTGCGGGCGAAGGCGGCGCGGCCGGCGGTGTCGATCTCGGTCATCACGAGCGGCAGTTTCAGACCCGCCGGCACATGCATCTGGGCGCGGGCGGAGCGGATTTCCTCGATCAGCGAGATCACCCAGTTCATCTCGCGGTCGGCGGCCTCGTCGATCAGATCGGCGCCATAGGTCGGCCAGTCGGCATGGATCAGCAGCTTTTCGCGGCTGCCGGTCAGCGCCCAAAGCTCCTCGGTGATGAAGGGCATGATCGGGTGCAGGAGGGTGAAAGCCTGGTCAAGCACCCAGGCCATGGTGGCGCGGGTCTCGGCGGCATGGTCGCCCTCCATCAGGGGCTTGGCAAACTCCACATACCAGTCGCAGACCTTGCCCCAGGTGAAGGCGTAGAGCGTGTTCGCCGCGTCGTTGAAGCGGAAGGCGGCCAGCGCCTCGTCGACCGCGATGCGGGCGCGCGCCGTCTCGCCGATGATCCAGCGGTTGACGGTATGGGCGGGTGCGGGAACGGCGGGCACCGGCGGGGCGGCGAAGACGCGGTTCATTTCGGCAAAGCGGGTGGCGTTCCAGAGCTTGGTGGTGAAGTTCCGGTAGCCGGCGATGCGGTCCTTCGAGAGTTTCAGGTCGCGCCCCATGGCGGCCATCGCGGTCATGGTAAAGCGCAAGGCATCGGCGCCGAATTCGTCGATGAGGGCGAGGGGGTCGATGACGTTGCCCAGGGATTTCGACATCTTCCGGCCCTTCTCGTCCCGCACCAGCGCGTGGACATAGACGGTGTGGAAGGGGACCTGATCGACCACGGCAAGCTGCATCATCATCATCCGGGCGACCCAGAAGAAGATGATGTCGAAGCCGGTGACGAGGACGTCGGTGGGGAAGTATTTCCTGTAGGCTTCGGTGTCCTCGGGCCAGCCGAGGGTGCCGATCGGCCAGAGGCCGGAGGAGAACCAGGTGTCGAGGACGTCGGGGTCGCGGTAGAGTTCGAATTCGATACCATCGTCAGTTTTCACTGGAAGGTTCGCGTTGCGCTGTGGACGCGCGATCTGAAGGTCACGGACGGAAGGCGCACTTGGTGGCCGAAACGCAGCAAATTTGATCTTCGGGCGGCCCGTGTATTTTGAGTAGTGTTGGAGCGCAGCTGCTCGTACTTCTTCCTCGCTTGTCGCGCAGAAGGCGATGCGTTCGCCGACCACTGCGAATCCTTCTGCATTTTCAACCTTCGGCCCATACCACACCGGAATCTGGTGCCCCCACCACAATTGCCGCGAGATGCACCAGGGCTCGATGTTCTCCAGCCAGTGGAAATAGGTCTTGGCGTCGCGTTCGGGCAGGATGCGGGTATAGCCGGCGTTCTCATCGAAGGCTCCCGCCTCCTGCGCCGCCATGCCGCGGCGCACCGCCTCCAGCGCCGGTTCGACGATCTTGGCGGTATCGACGAACCACTGGTCGGTGAGCATCGGCTCGATGACCACCTTGGAGCGGTCGCCATGGGGCTGCATCATCCGGTTCTGCTCGACCAGGGGGATGTGTTCGAGATGTTCGGCGCCGGTCGCCTTGTCGATCGACTTGTGCAGCACGGTGACGGCGAGGCCCTCGGCGGTGATCTGGTCGATGACGCGCTGGCGCGCCTCATACCGGTCAAGGCCGCGCAGGTCCTCCGGCACGAGATTCAGGGCGTCGATCTCGGCGTCGGAGAGCGAAAGCTGCTGCTCGGCAATGCCAGGGTTCAGGTAGCCCTTGCGGATCAGCCACGACCGCGCGACCTGCTGGGCGATGGCCGCCGCCTCGGCATAGGGCGCGCCATCGCTTCGCATCGCGGCCCTGGTGTCCATCAGCCGGTAGCAGGGGATGTCGTTGCGCTTGGCCACGGCGTAGTCGTTGAAGTCATGCGCGCCGGTGATCTTGACCGCGCCGGAGCCGAAATTCGGGTCGGGGTATTCATCGGTGATGATCGGGATCTGGCGGCGGTGCTCCTTCGGCCCGACCGGGATTTCGCAGAGTTTCCCGACGATTGGCGCGTAACGCTCATCTGATGGATGAACCGCGACGGCGCCGTCGCCGAGCATGGTTTCGGGCCGGGTGGTGGCGATGGAGATGTAGTTGCGGGTCTCGCGCAGGGTGACGCGGCCGTCTTCGTCCTTCTCGACATACTCATAGGTCTCGCCGCCGGCGAGCGGATACTTGAAGTGCCACATCCGGCCCTCGACCTCGATCTGCTCGACCTCGAGATCGGAGATCGCGGTCTCGAAATGCGGGTCCCAGTTGACCAGTCGCTTGCCGCGGTAGATCAGGCCCTTGCCATACATCTCGACGAAGACCTTGATCACCGCGTCGTGGAAGTTGCCTTCCTCGCCTTCAGGCGCCCCCGGGGCGCCGGACATGGTGAAGGCGTTCCTCGACCAGTCGCAGGAGGCGCCGAGGCGCTTCAACTGGTTGATGATCGTGTCGCCGGACTGGCCCTTCCACTCCCAGACCTTCTTCAGGAAGGCCTCGCGC
>PHEC01000177.1 GCA_002841115.1 Alphaproteobacteria bacterium HGW-Alphaproteobacteria-6
CCAGGATCGCCACCCTTGTCGCCAGCGTGATGGTGAAGGGCGCGCCGGTCGCCCAGGCGACAAGCGCCACCGCGATGAGCGCCGCGAAAAGCGCCAGCGTCACCGCCGCCTCGGCCCGCCCCGACACAATCTGGCCCGAGATCATCACGACGCCCCCCCGTAAAGCCCCTGCGGCCGCCAGATCAGCACCAGCGCCATCAGGAGGTAGATCAGCACCGAAGCCAGTGCGCCGCCCACCGAGCCAGCCGCCGATGCCTCCATGAAGCGCGCGAACAGCCCCGGCAACAGCGCCTTGCCGAGCGTGTCGGTCATGCCGACCAGAAGGGCGCCGACCAGCGCGCCCTTGATCGAGCCGATGCCGCCGATGACGATGGTGACGAAGGCGAGGATCAGCACCGGCTCGCCCATCCCGACCTGCACCGACTGCACCGCGCCGACCAGCGCCCCGGCCAGACCGGCCAGCCCCGCACCAAGCGCGAAGACCAGGGTGTAGAGCCGGCCGATATCGACGCCAAGGGCGGCGATCATCTCGCGGTCGGCCTCGCCGGCGCGGATCCGCAGGCCAAGCCTTGTGCGCCCGATCAGCCAGAAAAGCCCGATGGCCACCGCCGCCCCGATGACGATGATCGCCAGGCGAAAGGCCGGATAGACCAGGCCGCCGGGCAGGCTGACCGCCCCCGACAGAAGCGGCGGCAGGCTGAGATAGAGCGGAAACGAGCCGAAGAGCCAGCGGGTGCCCTCGGAAAAGACCAGGATCAGCGCGAAGGTCGCCAGCACCTGGTCAAGATGGTCGCGCGCGTAAAGCCGGCGGATCACCAGAACCTCGACCAGCGCGCCGGCGGCCGCCGCCGCGCCGAGGCTGGCGGCGAGGCCGGCCCAGAACGACCCGGTCGCCGCCGCCACCGCCGCACAGGCAAAGGCGCCGACCATGTAAAGCGCGCCATGCGCGAGATTGATCAGCCCCATCACCCCGAAGACCAGCGTCAGCCCGGCCGCCATCAGGAACAGCATCATCCCGTATTGCAAGCCGTTGAGGAGCTGTTCGGCCAGAAGCATCATCCATCCCCCATGGCCGGGCCGGGGGGGTGCCCCGGCCCTGTCGCCATCACATCCGGCATTCGGCGGCGTAGGCGTCGCCGTGATCCTCAAGCGCGATGCCGATCACCTTGTTGGTGTAGATGTCGCCTTCCTTCACCACCTCGCGGACATGGATGTCCTGGATCGGGTGATGGTTGGGGCCGAAGCGGAAATCACCGCGCACCGAGGCGAAATCGGCCGCCTCCAGTGCGGCGCGAAAGCCGTCCTGGTCGCTGACCTCGGCCTTGGCCATCGCCGACAGCAAGAGGTTCGCGGTATCATAGCCCTGGCTGGAATAGAGCGAGGGCAGCCTTCCGTATTCGGCCTGGTAGGCGGCGACAAAGGCGGCATTGGCGGCATTGTCGAGGTCCTTGGACCATTGCGAGGTGTTCCTGACCCCGAGTGCGGCGTCGCCGACCGCCTGAAGGATGTTCTGGTCAAAGGAAAACGCCGGCCCGACCAGCGGGATGCCGACACCGGACTGGGCGTATTGCTTCATGAAGGCGATGCCCATGCCGCCGGGCAGGAAGAAAAACACCGAATCCGCCCCGCTGGCGCGGATCTGGGCGATCTCGGCGGCATAGTCGGTCTGGCCAAGCTGGGTATAGACCTCGCCCGCCGCCGCGCCTTCGTAAAAGCGCTTGTAGCCGGCAATCGCGTCGGTGCCGGCGGGATAGTTCGGCGCCAGCATGAAGGAGTTCTTGTAGCCGGCCGAATTGGCATAGGCGCCGGCCGCCTCGTGCAGGTTGTCGTTCTGCCAGGCGACGTTGAAATAGTTCTTGTCGCAACCGGCACCCGCCAGCGCCGAAGGTCCGGCATTGGGCGACAGATAGAACCGGCCCTGCGCCACCGCCGAGGGCACGACGGCCATGGCAAGGTTCGACCAGATGATCCCGGTCAGCACATCGACCTGGTCGGACTGGATCATCTTGTCGGCGATCTGCACCGCGATATCGGGTTTCTGCTGGTCATCCTCGACGATCAGCGTCACCGCCGATCCGGCCTCGCCGGCCAGCTTCAGCGCCAGCGCGAAGCCGTCGCGCACGTCGATGCCAAGCCCGGCGCCGCCGCCCGACAGCGTGGTGATCATGCCGACCTTGACCGGCCCGGCCGCCGCCATCCCGGCCATCAGCGCCAGGGCGGCCAGGCCGCCCGCGAGTGTTGCCTTCAGTGTCATCTCCGTCTCCCTGTTGTTGTCGCGTTCAGTTCTGCGGTTTCCGCGCCGCCGGTCCAGTCCCTTTTCGGCCCCCTACCCGCCATGACGCAGCGCAAACCGCTGGATCTTGCCGGTCTGGGTCTTGGGCAGGGCCGTGGCAAAGACGATCCGGCGCGGATACTTGTAGGGCGCGATCATCGCCTTGACATGGCCCTGCAGGCGGTGCGCCGTCACCTCGCTGGCCGCCACGCCTTCGGCCAGCACGACATGGGCCTCGACGATCTGGCCGCGATCGGGATCGGGCGCGCCGACCACCGCACATTCCAGAACATCCGGGTGGGCCAGCAGCGCCGCCTCGACCTCGGGCCCGGCGATGTTGTAGCCGGCGCTGACGATCATGTCGTCATTGCGCGCGGCAAAGTGGAAATAGCCGGCCTCGTCCTGAACGAAGGTGTCGCCGGTGATGTTCCAGCCGTCCTGAACGTAAGCGCCTTGGCGCGGGTCGGCGAGATAGCGGCAGCCGGTCGGCCCCTTGACCGCCAGCCGGCCGGCGGTGCCGCGCGCCACCTCGCGGCCGGCCTCGTCGACCACCCTCGCCTCGTATCCGGCCACCGGCCGGCCGGTCGAGCCGGGGCGGTGATCGTCGAAACGGTTGGTGATGAAGATGTGCAGCATCTCGGTGGCGCCGATCCCGTCCAGCATCGGCTTGCCGGTGCGCGCGATCCATTCCTCGTAGACCGGCGCCGGCAGCGTCTCGCCGGCCGAGACCGCGGCGCGCAGGGACGACAGGTCGGCCCCCTCCGCCATCGCCTTCAGCATCACCCGGTAGGCGGTCGGCGCGGTGAAGCAGACGGTGGCGCGGTGGCGCTCGATGATCTCGATCAGGTTGGCCGGGGTCGCCTGTTCGAGAAGGGCGGCCGAGGCGCCGAAGCGCAGCGGAAAGATCGCCAGCCCGCCGAGCCCGAAGGTGAAGGCCAAGGGCGGGCTGCCCACGAAGACATCGCCGGGCACCACGTTCAGCACCTCGCGGGCATAACCGTCGGCGATGATCAGAAGGTCGCGGTGAAAATGCATCGTCGCCTTCGGCTCGCCGGTGGTGCCCGAGGTGAAGCCGAGAAGGGCGACATCGTCGCGCCCGGTGTCCACCGCGGCAAAGCGCACCGGCTTGCCGAGGGCGGCGCGGTCGAGTTCGGCGTCATGATTGGCGGTGCCGTCAAAGCCGATCACCCGGCGCAGATGGCGCGAG
This sequence comes from Alphaproteobacteria bacterium HGW-Alphaproteobacteria-6, assembly GCA_002841115.1. Taxonomy (GTDB): domain Bacteria; phylum Pseudomonadota; class Alphaproteobacteria; order Rhodobacterales; family Rhodobacteraceae; genus Albidovulum. The sequence goes on from PHEC01000177.1 coordinate 3,480, forward strand.
CCCTTGGCGGCGCCGACCAGTTCCTCGATCAGCCGGGTGTCGCACAGCGCCAGGCCGATCTCGGCCTTGTCGATGACCTTTGCCAACTCGCCCGCACGCAGCATCGGCATGGTGTTGACGACGACCGCGCCGGCCTTGGTCGCGGCCAGCCAGCAGGCCACCATCGCCGGGTTGTTGGCCGAGCGGATCAGCACCCGGTTGCCGGGCTTCAGCCCGTGATCCTCGACCAGCACGTGGGCGATCCGGTTCGACCAATCGCTGAGTTCCTTGTAGGTCCGCATCCTGCCGTTGCCGATCAGCGCGACATGATCGCCGAAGCCCTTCGCCACCATCGCGTCGGTCAGCTCGACCGCGGCATTCAGCCGTTCGGGATAGTCGAAGCCGGCCAGCCGGATCTCGGGCCATTGTTCCGGCGGCGGCAGGTTGTCGCGAGTGAACGTGTCGACATGGGCCGATGGTCCGAGCATGATCGCCTTCCTCCCCTGAAGCACCTCATCCTTGCGGGATGACCGCCGTTGCCTCGATCTCGACCTTCGCGCGGTCCTCGACCAGCGCCACCACCTGCACCAGCGCCATCGCCGGATAGTGGCGACCGATGATGCGCCGGTAGGCGGCGCCGACCTCGGCGAGGCTCGCCAGATAGTCGCGCTTGTCGGTGACATACCAGGTCAGCCGCACCAGATGCTCGGGCCGCGCCCCGGCGCAGGCCAGCACAGCCACGATGTTTTCCAGGGTCTGCGCCACCTGCCCGGCGAAATCGTCGGTCTGAAAGACCTGATCGCCGTCCCAGCCGATCAGCCCGCCGAGAACCACCAGGCGCCCCTCGGCGGCGATGCCGTTGGCATAGCCCTGCGCCCGCTTCCAATGGCTTGGATGCAGCACCTCATGCACCGCCATGCCGTTCCCTGCCGCCTCAGTCATCGCTGGTTCCCTTCGCCATTTCGCACGCCAGCGCCCTGCCGATCGCCTCGGGCCAATGCGCCGCGCGCCCGTCCGCCCCGACCCAGACCAGCACCGCCTTGGCACTCAGCCGCCGCTCGCCATCCCGCGCCGCCCTGACCGCGACGGTCACGCTGCGCGAGCCTAACCGCTCCACCGTCAACACAAAGCCGACCCGCTCGCCCAGCCGCGACGGCGCGTGAAAGTCGCAGGTCAGATGCACCGTCGGCACCCCCGAGCGCTCGGCCATGATCCGGGCGAAGGGATAATCCAGCACCTCGGCGAAGAAATTCTCGACCACCGAGTTCACCATCTCGAAATAGCGCGGGTAAAAGACGATCCCGGCCGGGTCGCAATGGTTGAACTCGATGGCGATCTCGCGATGATAGCTCACCCCTGCCCCTCCATCATCGCCCGCGCGATCACCAGCCGCTGCACGTCCGACGCGCCCTCGTAGATCCTCAGCGCCCGGATCTCGCGGTAGAGGCTTTCGACCGCAAAGCCCTGCCGCACCCCGTCGCCGCCGAAAAGCTGCACCGCCATGTCGATCACCCGGCTCGCCGCCTCGGTGGCGTGCAGCTTGGCCATCGCCGCCTCACGGCTGATCCGCGCAGCACCGCTGTCCCTGGCCCAGGCGGCGCGGTAGACCAGAAGCGCGGCGGCATCGATCGCCAGCCCCATGTCGGCGACATGGCCTCTGACCATCTGATGATCCGCCAGCCGCCCGCCCCCGGCGCGCAGCCGCGCCACCCGGCCCAGCACCTCGTCCAGCGCGCGCCGCGCAAAGCCCAGCGCCGCCGCGCCGACCGTCGGGCGGAAATGGTCCAGCACCGTCATCGCGACCTTGAACCCCTGCCCCGGCGCCCCGATCAGCGCCGAGGCGGGCAGGACCACGCCATCGAGCCTGAGCCGCGCCAGCGGATGCGGCGCCATCACCGCGATCCGCTCGACCACGCTCAGCCCGGCGGCATCGGCCGGCATCAGGAAGGCCGACAGGCCCTTCGCCCCCCCGCCCTTCGCCCCCCCGCCCGTTCCCCCCGGCGCCCC
>PHEC01000178.1 GCA_002841115.1 Alphaproteobacteria bacterium HGW-Alphaproteobacteria-6
CAGCGGGGCGGCGCGGACCAGGCGCGCGGCGAAGCCGGGCAGCAGGGCGGCGCGCGCGAGGCCAATGGCCAGCCGCCCCGGCAGCGCCAGCGCGGCGCGGATCTCGCCCCCGGCGGTGTCAAGGCTGATCCCGAGCGCGCGCGGGTGGCAAGGCAGCGTCACGGTGAAACCGGCGGCGCCCGGTGCTGCGCCCTCGCCGGCGGCAAGATCGGCGTGCACGCCACTGCGGTGGCCCTGATCATCCTCGATCGTCACCCGGTCGCCGGCGCCCGCCCAGCCGGTGACGACGATCCGGTTGCCGTGCAGCGTCACATGGCCGACCCGCCCGACGCAGGCGCCGGCACGGTCGCGCAGCACCGGCCCCGGACGCGGCAGGATCAGGTGATGCGCGCAGTAGCGGGCAAAGAGCGCAAGGAGTCGCCGCAATCGCTGATATCCTTTCCCGGTGACCCGGCGGTGATAAGCCGCCGCGGCCGGTCCTGTCCATTGCGACGGTGGCCAGCCGCCGCGCGCCCCGGCCCCGTCACAGCCGACCGAAGAGCGCGGCCAGCCATAACCCCGCCTGCCCGGTCGCAGTCTGGCGGTAGATGCCGGCGCGGCGCATCTGTGCGATCCGGCGCGGCACCGCCGCCGGCCCGCGCGCCGCGCGCGCCGCGGCAAAGCTGGCAAGGCGGGCGGCGTTCTCCGGGCTCAGCCCGTCGCGCCCGGCCGAAAGGGCCGCGACATGGCGCCCGATCCAGTCGGCGAATTCACCCGATACGATCTTGCCCAGCCGCGCCGCCGCGGCGCCGGCGGTATCGTTGCGCCCCATCACGTTGGCCGGATGCTGACGATAGAGCAGCACCGGCTCGTCGTCGCGGATCACCCGGCCGCCGGCGCCGCTGACGATCTGGTAAAGCCACCAGTCATGGGCGACGATCCCGGCCGCCGCCGCCGCCGGGGCCAGGCGCCGGGCAAGATCCAGCGCCTCGCGGTTCAGCACGATGGTGTTGCCGGCCGCGACATTCTGGACCAGCGCATTGGCAAAGCCGAAGGCGCGGGGCCAGACCGGCGAGGGGCGGATCGGGGTCAGGTCCGGGGCGCAGATCATCGTGCGCGCGCAGTAAAGGGCGGGGCCCCGCAGGCCGCCAAGCGCCGCCACCGCACGGGCCAGTTTCTGCGGCAGCCAGACGTCATCCTGATCGCAGAGCGCGACCAGCCGTGTCTGCGGCCCGGTTGCCAGGATCAGGTGCAGGAAGTTCTGCGCGAACCCCCTTGCCGGCCCGTCGATCAGCCGCACCGCCCGGTCTGGCCGCTCTGCCGCAAAGCGCCGCACCATCGCCGGCCCGTCATCGCGCGACCGGTCGTCGCTGACGATCAGCTGCCAGTGCGGGTGGCTCTGGGCAAGAAGACTGTCGAGCTGTTCGCGCAGATGCGCCGCGCCGTCGTGCAGCCCCATCAGGATGGCCACCGTATCGGAATGGCCGGCCGCGGCTCCCGCGCCCTGCGCCAAGGTCACGGCGCCAGCCTCACGCATCGCCGAGGATCGCGCGGCGCAGGAGCCTGAGCAGCGCCAGCCCCGCCGCCAGCGTCACCAGCGCGACGCCCAGCACATAGGCCGGCGAGACGTAGGAGCCGTCATAGGTCGGATAGAAGCCGGCCCGCATCTGGCCGATCACATGCACCAGCGGGTTGAACCAGAGCCAGTCGCGCAGCGGCTGCGGAATGTCCCCAAAGGCGAAGATCACCCCGGAAATCACGAACATCGGCCGGTTGACGATCGACCAGACGCTTTCCCAGACCGGAAAGAGCGAGATCAGCAGGCAGTTCATCACCCCGACCCCCAGCGCCAGCATCGCCGCCAGCGCCAGGCTGAGGATGATCGCCTGGTGATCAAGGATCACCTGCGGGTCGAAGAAGGTGATCAGCGCCCAGACGACGATGATGAAAACCATGACATGGGTCGCAAGGTTGACGATGAGCCGGGCGATGATCGCATCGACATAGCTCACCGCCGGATACATCAGAAGCGGCCGCGAGAAGGCAATCGAGTTGGCGATCTTCTTGCTCAGGTCGAGGTAGAGCATGAAGGGCAGGAAGCCGGTGGCATAGAACACCGGAAAGCTGTTGCCGATGGCCGGCGCGCGGAACGCATAGGAAAAGACGATGGAAAGCAGCGCGATCCCGGCCGCGGGCTCGGCGATGGCCCAGAAATAGCCGCCCGGAGAGCGGCCGTAGGTGGTGCTCATCTCGCGCAGGATCAGCGCGGTGATCGTGCGCGCCGATCGCCAGTGTCGGGACTGAACGTCAGGTTTGGCATGATCCAAGGGGGCGTCCGGCGCAGGCTTGTAAGAAGTTGTCCTGCCGCGTTATGTAGCAGCGGCACGCATCGTTCAATCGTCAATGCAGGGATTGCCCGTGATCGACCAGCCCGCCTTGCTGACGCCGGTCCGGCCCCTGGGCGGGGCGCAGCGCGACGCCGGTCCGGGCCCGGTGCCGGCCAAGCGGCGCCACCGTGCCGCACTTGCCGGCTTCGTGCTGATCGTCCTTCTGCCGCTGGTCCTGGCCGCAGCCTATCTGCTGGCGATCGCGGCCGACCAATATGCCTCGACCACCGGTTTCGTGGTGCGCAAGGCCGACAAGGCCTCCTCGCCCGCCTTCGAGTTTCTCGGCGGGATCAGTTCGCTGACCTCGGCCAGTTCGACCGATGCCACCATCCTTTACGAATTCATCCAGAGCCAGCGCATGGTGGAACTGGTCGACGATGCGATCGGCCTGCGCGCGATCTATGCCTTCGCCTTCGACCCCGAGGATTCGATCGAGGACCTGACCCGCCACTGGGGCCGCATGGTCAAGGTGCATTTCGACAATTCCTCGGGCCTGATCGAGGTGCGGGTGCTGGCCTTCGCCCCCGACGAGGCGCGCCGGATCGGCGACGAGATCGTGCGCCAGAGCACGATCAAGATCAACGAACTCAGTGCCATCGCGCGCAACGACGCGACCCGCTACGCGCGCGAGGATCTGGAGGCGGCGGTGGCGTTTCTCAAGACCGCGCGCCAGCAGATGGGCACCTTTCGCAACCGCACCCAGATCATCGATCCCAAGGCCGACATCCAGGTGCAGATGGGGCTGATCGGCACGCTTCAGGCCCAGCTGGCCGAGGCGATGATCGAGCTTGACCTGATGCGGACCTCGACGCGCAACGACGATCCGCGGATCCGCCAGACCGAGCAGCGCATCGCCATCATCCAGGAACGGATCCGGATCGAGCGTGGCATGTCCGGGGTCGGCGACCCGGCCGGGCAGGCCGCCTTTTCCGACCTTGTCGGCCAGTATGAAAGCCTCGCCGTCGATCAGCAATTCGCCGAACAGGCCTATGTCGCCGCACTGGCCACCTTCAACGAGGCGCAGGCCGAGGCGAACCGCCAGACGCTGTATCTTGCGACCTATATCGAGCCGACGACCGCCGAGGATTCGGATTATCCGCGCCGCTTCACCCTTCTGGGGCTTGCCGCGCTCTTTCTGTTCCTGATCTGGTCGATCGGCACGCTGGTCGCCTACAGCGCCTGGGACCGGCGCTGAGCGCGATGATCGAGCTTGCCGGCCTGTGCAAGACCTACCGGCTGAACGGCCGCGAGACCGTGGTCGCCGATGCGATCGACGCGGTCTTTCCCGACCGCAGCAGCATCGCCCTTCTCGGCCGCAACGGCGCCGGCAAGTCAAGCCTGCTGCGGATGATCGCCGGCACCATGCACCCCGATTCCGGCACCATCACCTCGGATGGCACGATCTCCTGGCCGGTCGGTTTCGCCGGCAGTTTCCACCGCGATCTGACCGGGGCGCAGAATGCCCGCTTCGTCGGCCGGATCTACGGTGTCGATACCGACAGGCTGCTGGCCTTCGTCGAGGATTTCGCCGGGCTCGGCCAGCATTTCCGCCTGCCGTTCCGGACCTATTCCGCCGGCATGCGGGCGCGGCTGGCTTTCGGCGTGTCGATGGGTATCCGCTTTGACACCTATCTGATCGACGAGGTGACCTCGGTCGGGGATGCCAATTTCCGCGAAAGGTGCGACGCGGTGCTGCACCAACGGCTGCACCAGAGCAATGCGATCGTGGTGTCGCATTCGATGCCGACGATCCGCAAGCTGTGCACTGCCGGCATGGTGCTGGAGCGCGGCAAGCTGGTCTATTACGCCGATCTGGAGGAGGCGATCCGCCATCATCACCGGAACCTGGCCGCCAGCGAGTGACCGGCCCGAGGGTTCGGGCAAAAGCCCCCCCGGCACGGGTGGCCGGGGGGTTGCGCGGTGCCGCAGGGGGATGCGCGGTCCGCGTCCAGACGATCGGCCGCGCTGCTGGCAGCGGCGTCCGGTCCTGGTGCCAGGGATGCCCCGGGGAAAGGGCGCCGGCACTGGCCCGGTGGCAGAACCGGGCAGGCCGAGGGTGGACGGAAAATGAATCAGCGCAGTGACAGCCGGCGCCCGCCGGCGATGAAAGCTGTGGACAGTTTCGGCCCGCTTCGGTGCCGCTCAGGCGACCGGGCGCGGGCGGTCGCGCTCAGGCGGGGCGCGCTCAGTCGGGGCGCGCTCAGGCGGGGCGCGAGCGGATCATGCCGGTGATGTCGAGGGTGCGCGCCAGGATCGGCGCGGCGATGGCATCGGCGCGTTCGGCGCCACTTCCGAGGATGCGGTCGATCTCGGCCGGATCGGCCATCAACCGCTTCATCTCGGTGCTGATCGGGCCCAGCACCGCCACCGCCAGTTCCGCCAGCGCCGGCTTGAAGGCGCCGAAACCGTGGCCGGCAAAGCGTTCCAGAACGGTTTCCGGTGCCTCGCCGGCAAGGGCGGCGTAGATGTTGAGAAGGTTGCGCGCCTCGGGGCGGTCCTTCAGTTCGGCCAGCGTCTCGGGCAGGGGCTCGGCATCGGTGCGCGCCTTGCGGATCTTCTGGGCGATCAGGTCGGCGTCATCGGTCAGGTTGATCCGGCTGGCGTCCGAAGGGTCGGATTTCGACATCTTCTTGGTGCCGTCCCTGAGCGACATGACCCGGGTCGCGGCGCCCTCGATCAGCGGCTCGGGCAGCGGGAAGAAATCGGTCTTGTAGTCATGGTTGAACTTGGCCGCGATGTCGCGGCATAGCTCGACATGCTGTTTCTGGTCCTCGCCGACCGGCACCATGGTGGCATGGTAAAGCAGGATGTCGGCCGCCATCAGCGCCGGATAGGCGTAAAGGCCAAGGCTCGCCGCCTCGGCGTTCTTGCCGGCCTTGTCCTTGAACTGGGTCATCCGGTTCATCCAGCCCAGGCGCGCGACGCAGTTCAGCACCCAGCCAAGCTCGGCATGGCCTGCGACCTGGGACTGGTTGAAGAGGATCGAGCGCGCCGGATCGATGCCGGCGGCAATGAAGCCGGCCGCCGCCTCGCGGGTCTGCTGGCGCAAGCGCGCCGGGTCCTGCCAGACGGTGATCGCGTGCAGGTCGACCAGGCAGTAGATCGTCTCGGTGCCCTCGTCCTGCTTTTCGACGAAGCGTTTCAGCGCGCCGAGGTAATTGCCGAGCGTGAGCCCGCCCGAGGGCTGGATGCCCGAGAAGATGCGCGGCTTGAAGGTGTTCGTCGGCGCGGCGGTCATCGCAGTCCCCGTCTGGAAATTTCCGTCCCGCTCGCGTATCGCAGGGGCCGGGGCGCGTCAACATCGCGCGCCCGGGGCAGCGATGGGGGACGGCGACGCGATGCGCGACGGATATGACGAGGCGCCGATCAACCCCTTGCCGCCGGTGGTCTGGTTGCTGCTCTTGCCGCTGGTGGCGATCGAGGTGGTGCTGGGGGCGGGCGCGATCGGGCTGGCCGGCGGGCCCGAGGCGATCGGCTGGCGCAACGACGCGATCCAGCGTTTCGCGCTGTCGCCGGCGATGTTGGACCAGATGCTGGCGACCGGCCGCTTCAACGCCGACTATGCCTTGCGGTTTCTCAGCTATCCGCTGGTTCACGGCTCGGTCACCCATGCGGTCTTCGTCGGTGTCTTCATCCTGGCGCTGGGAAAGATGGTCGGCGAGGTGTTCCGTGCCTGGGCGGTGCTGGCGGTCTTTCTTGGCGCCGCGGTCGCGGGCGCCCTGGTCTATTCACTGGTGCCGGGGATCGAGGCGGCGCTCTTCGGCGGCTACCCGCCGGTCTACGGGCTGATCGGGGCCTTCACCTTCATCCTCTGGGCGCGGCTTGGCGCGGTGCAGGCCAACCGGATGCGGGCCTTCACGCTGATCGGCTTCCTGATGGGGTTGCAACTGCTCTTCGGGCTTCTGTTCGGCGGCCGGCCGGACTGGATCGCCGATCTGGCCGGCTTTGTCAGCGGCTTTGCGCTGTCCTTCGTGGTCGGCCCCGGCGGGCCGGCGCATATCCTGCGGCGGATTCGGGAACGCTGAGGCGCCAGCCTTGTCAGCGCTGCCGCGCATGGTCCCTTCAGCAGGCTGCTGAAAAAGTCCGGCGTCTGCCCGTTTCAATCCAGAATCCCGGGACATTGTTCCTCGCAACGCTCATCACACGCTTTGGCCCGGGCGACCAGCCCGGGCCGCGCCCGACCCTCCCGGCGGGAGGGCGCATGGTCCCTTCAGCGCTGCCGCGCCAGACCGGCGCGGAAATCCGACAGCCGGAAGGCGCCCAGCACCCAGGCGGCAGCCAGATAGACGGCAAAGCCGCCGCCGACCAGCAGCGCCAGCGCGCCGATGCGCTGGCCGGCGCGGGTCAGCGGATCGGCCAGCGCCGCCGCACCGAACCACAGCGCCAGCCCCATCAGCCCGGCGGCCAGCAGGATCCGCGGCAGCCGCTTGCGCAAGCGGTCGTCGCCCCGCGCCGCCTCGCCCATGCCGCGCGTTCCCCACCAGAGCTGGCCCGCCATCACCCAGCCGGCCAGCGTGGTGCCGAGCGCGGCAGCGATGAAGCCGAGCGCTGGCGCCAGCCCGATGGCAAGGCCCGCGTTCACCACCATCGAGATCAGCGCGAAGCGGAACGGCGTGCGGGTGTCCTCGCGGGCGAAATACAGGGGCTGCCAGATCTTCTGCATCACGAAGGCCGGCAGGCCGGCGCCATAGACCGCCAGCGCCAGCGCGGTCGGGCCGGTATCCTCGGGGCCGAAAGCGCCGCGCTGGAACAGCACCGCGATCAGCGGCACCGCGATCACCATCAGCGCCACCGCCGCCGGCAGGGTCAGGAACAGCGCAAACTCGCTGGCCCGCGACAGCGCATGGCGGCTGCCGCCGGTATCGCCGGATTTCAGCCGGCGCGACAGGTCGGGCAGAAGCACGATGCCGATGGCGATGCCGACCACGCCCAGCGGCAACTGGTAAAGCCGGTCGGCATAGCTCAGCCAGGCGATGGCGCCGTCAAAGAAGCTGCCGACCTGACGGCCGACCAGCAGGTTGATCTGCACCACGCCGCCGGCCAGCACCGCCGGCGCCGCGATCGCCAGCAGGCGTCGCAGCTCCGGGGTCAGCCTTGGCCGGCGCAGGCGCAGGGCAAAGCCCATCCGCGCCGCCGCCACCCAGACCAGCGCCAGTTGCGCCGCCCCGGTCAGGGGCGTTGCCCAGGCCATGGTCAGCCCGATGTCCCAGCCGGCCCGGTCCGCCGTCACCATCGCGCCGATGAAGATCAGGTTCAGCAGCACCGGCGCCCCGGCGGCGGCGACGAACCGCCCGCCGGCGTTCAGAAGGCCCGATAGAAGTGCGGTGAGCGAGATGAAGAGGATGTAGGGAAAGCAGATCCGCCCGTAGTCGACCGCCAGCCCCAGCCTTTCGTCACCGGCAAAGCCGCCGGCCATCGCCAGCACCAGCCAGGGCATCGCCAGCATCGCCACGACCGAGACCAGAAGGACGACGAAGGCCAGCCCGGCAAAGGCGTCCTCGGCGAAGCCCTTCGCATTCTCGCCGGCCTCGAATTTCTTGGAGAACATCGGCACGAAGGCGGTGTTGAACGCGCCCTCGGCGAAGAAGCGGCGAAACATGTTGGGCAGCGAGAAGGCGATCAGGAAGGCCTCGGCCACCGGCCCGGTGCCAAGATAGGCCGCGGTCAGCATGTCGCGGATGAACGCCTGATCGATCTTGAGCTGGTCGAAGGGCAGGCGCTTGAGGTAGGACAGCGAGGAGTAGCCGGTGCCGAAGTCGTCCAGCGCGAAGCGGATGCCCAACCCGCGCAGCTGGTGCATGCGCTCGATCGTGGTTTC
>PHEC01000023.1 GCA_002841115.1 Alphaproteobacteria bacterium HGW-Alphaproteobacteria-6
CGCTGGTTGACCAGCGCCTCGTAGGCGCCGGTGGCGCCGAAGCGGAAGGAATGGCCGACCGCGAGGCTTTCGAGTTCGGCGGAGATTTCCAGGAGATCACCGAGTGTCGCCTCGGCCTCGCGGGTCTTGTCGGTCATCGCCGCGACCAGCGCCGACAGGGCGGGATCGAGGGCGTTGAGCCGGGCATTGAGTTCGCGGGCGCGGCCGAGGCCGAGCATCGACATGGCGCGGTAGGTCTCGATCTCGCACAGGCGCTGGACGATGCGGCCGATGCGGCGGGCGCCGGTGCCGGGGCGGGCGAAGATCGCAAAGCGCATCTGCCCGGCCGGATCGATCTGGAAATCGCCGGCGATGATCGCGGCCTCTTCGAGCACCCAGGAACAGGCGAGGCTTTCGGGGACGAACCAGTCCTCGACCCGGGCGGTGACCGCGGCGAGGTCTTCGGGCAGCGGCTCGACCCGGATCAGGATCGCGGCGAGGCGCAGGCCCGGGGCAGCGGCGAGCCAGTCGGCGGGGAAGACCTCGGCCTCGGCCGGATCGAAGGCACGGGTTCCGACGCCGCGACCGAAGGCGGAATAGGTCACGAACTCGGTATGGCTTTCCCATTTCAGGTCGTGCCGGCCGATCCGGGCGAAGTGGTGGGTGGCGCCCTCGGGCGGGCGCGAGGCGCCGTGCCGGTCGATCAGCGCCAGTAGATGCGCCATGTCGGCGGCGCGGTCGCGGTTATGCGCGTCGAGGGGTTGCTTGATCGCGACATAGGCGGCGTGGCAGGGCAGGTCGAGCGAGGGGAAGGGCCGGGCGTGCAGCTCGTTCACCAGCGCATAGCGAAGGGGGTGGTCGTCGATCATCGTCTCTCGGGGTCTTTCCGGCACGGGGGGGGGGTATCAGGCACAGGGGGGTATCGGACAAAGAATAGCCGCGCCGCGGCCGGGCCGGTCACGCGATTGCGTGAGCGGCCCGGGCATACCGCGATATACTGGCTTTTGTGCAACGCCCGGGGATGACCGGCGCCGCGCCGCAAGGCAGGGTGCCCGTTGTCCGGGCAGCCGGCGAATGCCTCAGTCGAGCATCGGCAGCAGGCTGTCGACCGAGGTCTTGGCGTCGCCGTAGAACATCCTGGTGTTGTCCTTGTAGAACAAGGGGTTCTCGATCCCGGAATAGCCCGTCCCCTGGCCGCGCTTCGAGACGAAGACCTGTTTCGCCTTCCACACTTCCAGCACCGGCATCCCGGCGATCGGCGAATTCGGGTCTTCCTGCGCCGCCGGGTTGACGATGTCGTTCGAGCCGATGACGATGGCGACGTCGGTGGTCGGGAAATCCTCGTTGATCTCGTCCATTTCCAGCACGATGTCGTAGGGCACCCTGGCCTCGGCCAGCAGCACGTTCATGTGGCCGGGAAGCCGGCCCGCCACCGGATGGATGCCGAAGCGCACCGTCTTGCCGCGGGCGCGCAGCTTGCGGGTCAGTTCGGCCACCGACTGCTGCGCCTGCGCCACCGCCATGCCGTAGCCCGGCACGATGATCACCGAGTCGGCGTCATTGAGCGCCGCCGCAACACTTTCGGCGTCGATGGCGATCTGTTCGCCGGCGATTTCCATCGCCGGGCCGGTGGTATTGCCGAAGCCGCCGAGGATCACGCTGATGAAGGAGCGGTTCATCGCGCGGCACATGATGTAGGAAAGGATCGCGCCCGAGGAACCGACCAGCGCGCCGACCACGATCAAGAGGTCATTGCCGAGCGAGAAGCCGATCGCCGCCGCCGCCCAGCCCGAGTAGCTGTTGAGCATCGACACCACCACCGGCATGTCGGCGCCGCCGATCCCCATGATCAGGTGATAGCCGATGAAAAGGGCGGCGAGCGTCATCAGCACCAGCGGCAGGAGGCCGCCGCTATTGGCATACCACAAAAGGCACAGGACCGAGAGCGCCGCGGCGCCGGCGTTCAGCATGTGGCCGCCCGGCAGCTTCTCGGCCTTCGATGTCACCTTGCCGGCAAGCTTGCCGAAGGCGACGACCGAGCCGGTGAAGGTCACCGCCCCGATGAAGACGCCAAGGAACAGTTCGACCCTGAGGATGTTGACCTCGACCGCGGTCTTGTGGGCGAGGATCGCGGCGAAGCCGTCAAGCGCCGCCCGCGCCGCGCCGTCCATCGCCAGCACCCGGCCCAGTTCGAGATGGGCGTTGAAGCCGACGAAGACCGCGGCGAGGCCGACGAGGCTGTGCATCGCCGCGACCAGCTGCGGCATCTCGGTCATCTGCACGCGCTTGGCGACGTAAAAGCCGATGATCCCGCCACCGGCGATCAGCAGGACCGAGAGCGGCCAGAGCCCCGCACCCGGCCCGATCAGCGTCGCGGCGACCGCAAGCGCCATGCCGGCGATGCCGTACCAGACCGCGCGCTTGGCGCTTTCCTGCCCCGACAGCCCGCCGAGCGAGAGGATGAAGAGGACGGCCGCGACGACATAGGCGGCGGTGGTGAAACCGAATTCCATCTGCGAGGGCCCCCTTCAGGATTTCTGGAACATGGCGAGCATGCGCCGGGTGACGAGGAAGCCGCCGAAGATGTTGATCCCGGCCATGAAGATCGACAGCGCCGCAAGCAGGATGACCAGTGACGAGCCAGAGCCGATCTGCATCAGCGCACCGAGGATGATGATCGACGAGATCGCGTTGGTGACCGCCATCAAGGGCGTGTGCAGCGAATGCGAGACATTCCAGATCACCTGGAAGCCGATGAAGACCGCCAGCACGAAGACGATGAAGTGCTGCATGAAGCTTGCCGGTGCGACAAGGCCGACGCCAAGCAGCAGCACCGCGCCGATGGCCAGAAGCGTGACCTGGCTGCGGGTCTGCGCCTTGAAGGCCGCGACCTCGTTCGCCCGCTTCTCCTCGGGCGACAGGTCGCGCGGCTTTTCCTTGGGCTTCTGCACCGCGATCGCGGCGATCTTCGGCGGCGGCGGCGGGAAGGTGATGGCGCCGGCATGGGTGACGGTGGCGCCGCGGATCACGTCGTCGTCCATGTTGTGGTCGACGACCCCGTCCTTCTTCGGCGTCAGGTCGCTCAGCATGTGGCGGACGTTGTTGGCGTAAAGCGTCGAGGATTGCGCCGCCATCCGGCTGGGGAAATCGGTATAGCCGATGATGACCACGCCGTTTTCGGTGACGATGCGTTCATCCATCACCGTCAGCTTGCAGTTGCCGCCGCGTTCGGCCGCCAGATCGATGATCACCGATCCGGGTTTCATCGCCTTCACCATGTCCTCGGTCCACAGCTCCGGCGCGTCGCGGCCGGGGATCAGCGCAGTGGTGATCACGATATCCATGTCGGGCGCGATTTCGCGGAACTTCTTCAGCTGCGCCTCGCGGAACTCAGGGCTCGAGGGCGCGGCATAACCGCCGGTCGCGGCGCCGTCCTGCACGTCACCGCTGAAATCGAGATAGACGAATTCGGCGCCCATCGATTCGACCTGTTCGGCCACTTCGGGGCGCACGTCGAAGGCGTAGGTAATGGCGCCGAGCGAGGTTGCGGTGCCGATCGCGGCAAGCCCGGCGACACCGGCGCCAACCACCAGCACCTTGGCCGGGGGCACCTTTCCGGCGGCCGTCACCTGACCGGTGAAGAAGCGGCCGAAGTTCGCGCCGGCCTCGATCACCGCGCGGTAGCCGGCGATATTGGCCATCGACGACAGCGCGTCCATCTTCTGCGCCCGGCTGATCCGCGGCACCATGTCCATGGCGATGACGGCGGCGCCCTGCTTGTTGCAGGCCTCGAGCAGATCCTTGTTCTGGGCCGGGTAGAAGAACGAGATCAGGGTCTGGCCAGAGGTCAGCCGCTTGACCTCGGTCGGCACCGGCGGGCGGACCTTGACGACGATGTCGGCCGCCTTGAAAAGCGCCGCCGCGGTCTTGACCACGTTCACGCCCGCCGCCGCATAGGCCTTGTCGGAAAACCCTGCCGCAGCGCCCGCGCCGGCCTCGATCAGACATTCATGGCCCAGCTTTTGCAGCTGAAGCGCGCTTTCGGGGGTCATCGCCACCCGGTTCTCGCCGTCAAGGATTTCCTTCGGTGCCCCGATCTTCACGGTCTCTCCCTTTCCCCGGTTGCGCGCCGCCTGATCCGGTCATGCCGTCGCCGGTCGGCAGGTTTGGTCACGCAATTGCCCGGCGTTATTACGCTGCGGCCGGGGCAGGCGGCAACAGCCGATTTCGGCCGCAGGCGCGCCCTGCGCGGGGCGTCGGTCAGATCCAGCGCCGGGTGCGCGCGGCGTAGTCGGCGAAGGCGGCGCCGAAATGCTCTGCCAGCCGGGCCTCCTCGGCGCGAATGAAGCGGCGCTCGATCACCATCATGAAGACCGCGACCAGCGGCAGCGCGATCAGCGCGTCCCAGTAGAGCAGCAGCCCCGCCAGCAGCAGCGCATCGCCGAGATAGATCGGATTGCGGCTCAGCCGGAAGATGCCGCCGGTGACCAGGGCCGCCGGGTCGCGGCGCGGAATGATCGTGGTCCGGGCCATCATCATCTGGATCACCGCCAGGGCCATCAGGGCCAGACCAAGCCCGACCAGCAGCGCGCCGGCCGCCGGGTTCCAGGCCAGATGCAGCGGCAGGATGCGGCCGAGGATGCCGCCGGCCACCGCGAAACCGGCCAGCCAGACCGGCGGAAAGTCGATCTCCTTGGCCATTGCCCGTGAACCCCGCCTGCCCTCTTGACCCGCCATGCGCGAAAACCGCCGGCGGCCTCGCAACCCTGGCCGACCCTAGGGCCTGCCTGCGCCCCGGGCAAGCCCGATGCGCCGCGTCGATTCGGCGCGCCGGCCAGCGCCGGGTCAATCCGGCGTCGCGGCCGGATTGGTGCTGGCGCGGCATCCGGAAATGCTTTAAGCATGAAGTAATCCCCGCCACCGCCGCCCGGGCGGACAAGAAAGGATGACGCGCCATGACCACCGACTTCACCGCCACCCGCGCCGCCTTTGCGCTGCCCGAGGGGGTGATCTACCTCGACGGCAATTCGCTTGGCCCGCTGCCGAAGGCGGCCGCGGCGCGCATCGCCGATTGCGTGACCGGCGAATGGGGCGAGATGCTGATCACCGCCTGGAACCGCGCCGGCTGGATGGAGATGCCGCGCCGGCTGGGCGACCGGATCGGCCGGCTGATCGGCGCCGCCCCGGGCACCGTCGTCCTGGGCGACACGCTGTCGATCAAGGTCTATCAGGCGCTGGCCTCGGCGCTGGAGCTGCGCCCGGATCGTCGGGTGATCCTGTCGGACACCGGCAACTTCCCCTCGGACATCTACATGGCCGACGGGCTGGTGCGCACCCTCGGGCAGGGCTACGAGCTGCGCACCGTCGCCCCCGAGGCGGTCGAGGACGCGATCAGCCTCGATCTTGCCGTCCTGATGCTGACCGAGGTCGATTATCGCAGCGGGCGGCGCCACGACATGGCCCGGCTGATCGCCAAGGCGCATGACGCCGGCGCGCTGGTGGTCTGGGATCTGGCGCATTCGGCCGGCGCGCTGCCGGTCGATGTCGCCGGGGCGGATGCCGATTTCGCCATCGGCTGCACCTACAAATACCTCAATTCCGGCCCCGGCGGCCCGGCCTTCATCTATGTGGCACCGCGTCTGGCGGCCGAAGTGCGCCCGGCGCTTTCCGGCTGGCTGGGCCATGAGGCGCCCTTTGCCTTCGACACCGACTATCGTCCGGGCGCGGGGATCGAGCGGATGCGGGTCGGCACGCCGCCGATCCTGCAGATGGCCGCACTCGAGGCGGCGATGGATATCTGGGACCGGGTCGAGATGGCCGATGTCCGCGCGCGGTCGATCGAACTGACCGAGGCCTTCATCACGGGCGTCGAGGCCGCCTGCCCCGGCCTTGCGCTGGCCTCGCCGCGCGATCCCGAGCGGCGCGGCAGTCAGGTCAGCTTTCGCCACCCCGAGGGTTATGCGATCATGCAGGCGCTGATCGCGCGGGGCGTGATCGGCGATTTCCGGGCGCCGGACATCCTGCGCTTCGGCTTCACCCCGCTTTACACGACGCTGGCGGATGTGGAGGGCGCGGTGGCGGTGCTGGCCGAGGTCATCGGCGGCGCGCTCTGGGATCGCGAGGCGTTCCGGCGGCGGGCCCCGGTGACCTGAGCGGACCCTTTCGGGGAAGGACAGCCCCCGCACCGGGCCTAGCGGCCCCTTTGTCGGGCGGGGGCCAGCCCCCGCACCCCCGGGGGTATTTCGACAACGAAGAAACCCAGGTCTTGAGGGAGGCACCATGGCCGATCCATACAACCCCGAAACCGAAGGCGCCGAGATGTCCTTTGACGGGCGCATGTCCTATGGCGACTATCTGTCGCTTGACCGGATCCTCGGCGCGCAGAAGCCGCTGAGCGATGCCGGGGACGAGATGCTGTTCATCATCCAGCACCAGACTTCCGAACTCTGGATGAAGCTGATGCTGCACGAACTGGCCGGCGCGCGCGCGGCGATCGCTGCCGACCGTCTGGCGCCGGCCTTCAAGATGCTGGCCCGGGTGGCGCGGATCATGGAGCAGCTCAATTCCGCCTGGGATGTGCTGCGCACCATGACGCCGTCGGACTACACGGCGTTTCGCGGCGCACTTGGTGCTTCCTCGGGGTTCCAGTCCTGGCAATACCGGCTGATCGAGTTCGCCGCCGGCAACCGCAACCCGGCGATGCTGCGCCCGCATGCGCATCGGCCCGCGATCCTGGCGCTGCTGGAGGCGGAACTGGCCCGCCCGTCGCTTTACGACGAGGCGCTGCGGGCGGCGGCGCGGGCCGGGCTGCCGGTGCCGGCGGCGGTGCTGGAGCGCGACGTCGGGGCGCCCTGGGTCGCCGATGACCGGGTCGAGGCGGCCTGGCGGATCGTCTATGCCGATCCCGAGGCGCATTGGCCGCTTTACGAACTGGCCGAAAAGCTTGTCGATTTCGAGGATTACTTCCGGCGCTGGCGCTTCAATCATGTCACCACGGTCGAGCGGGTGATCGGGTTGAAGCGCGGCACCGGCGGCACCGGCGGGGTAAGCTATCTGCGCCGGATGCTGGAGATCGAGCTGTTCCCCGAGCTCTGGCGGCTGCGCACCACGCTTTGACGGGCGTTGGGTGCCCGGTTCCGGCCCCTGCCCTGACGCATTTCCGCCCGGCCCGCCGCATAGCCTGCGTCACAGGCACCGATTCGGCATCCGCCGCACCGGGCCTGTGTGTATCAAGGTGGCGGGTTTACGATGGCGACGACGTTCAACTGGCTGTATCTCGGCAGCACCACGGCGGTTCTCGACCCGACCGAGGGCAACACCCAGGCCGAGGGCGCCGCATTGCTGGTCGGGCAGACCTACGGCAGCCCCGCCGATCCGCTTTTCACCCATGTCACCTCGGCCACGGTCAACGACCTTGGCGGCACAGTCGGGGTGATCGACCAGGACAACGCCGTCTCGAACGATACCTTCACCACCGATATCGGCGCCGGGCCGACGACGCTGACCTTCGATGCCTCGGTGATCTACAACGCCACCATCACCTATGTGAACGGCACCACCGCGACGATCACCGCGGTCATCGTGCAGGACACCGCCGGCAATCTCTTTCTGGCGCCCGAGATCACCGCCAATGCCGACAGCACCGCGATGCAGGCGCTGCCGATCCGCTCGCTGACGCTGAACAGCGTGAACGGCGACACCTTCTCGGGCATGACCGCCGACCGCTTCGTCACCGGGTTCGACGACGGCATCGTCGACGGCACCGCCGGGGCGGACCTGATCGACGCCGGTTATGTCGAGCCCGCCGCCTCGGGCTCGGACCGGGTTGACGGCAATGACGCGGTGCTGCCGGGAACCGGCGGCAACGACGACCTGATCCGCGCCGGCGCCGGCAATGACACCGTCCATGCCGGGCTTGGCAACGACACCGTCGATGGCGGCACCGGCGATGACCTGCTGTTCGGCGATGCCGGCGGCGACAGCCTGCTTGGCGGCGCCGGCAATGACACGATCCACGGCGACACCCCGCCGGCGACGGCGACGCAGGAGCATCTGAGCTGGATCGCCCAGGGCGGCAATGGCACCAACCTTGCCGGCGGCTTCACCCAGGACACCGGTGGGATGAATGTCACCGCCAGTTTCGTCAACAACGGCGGAAACACCGGGATCGCCACCTCGACCACGACGCAGTTCACCGGCGGCGGCCCCTTTGCCACCAATTCGGGCGTCTTGCTGCAAGGCGGCGCCGGGCCCAATGTCACCAACACGCTGACCTTCGACGCCGAGGCCGGCAGCGGGCTGTCGAGCAGCGTCAGCGCCGTCAGCTTCCGCATCAACGATGTCGATGCCGGCGGCTGGCGCGATGTCATCACCATCACCGCCTTCGACGTGAACGGCAATCCGGTCAGCGTCACCATCACGCCCTCGGGCAACGACACCGTGGCGGGCAATACCGTCACCGCCGGCAATGGCGGCGATCAGGCCAGTTCGGCGGGCGGCTCGGTCCTGGTCACCATCCCCGGGCCGGTCCATTCGGTGCAGATCTCCTATTCCAACAGCGGCACCTCGTCCCAGGCACTGTGGCTGACGGATGTCCATTTCACCACCATCCCCGGCGCCCCGCCCGCGGGCAACGACACGATCGACGGCGGCGACGGGGCCGACCTGATCCTTGCCGAGGGTGGTGACGACACGATCCGGCTGACCGGCACCTTCGGCAACGACACCATCACCGGCGGCGAGACCGGCGAGACCGCGGGCGACCTGATCGACGCATCCGGCCTGACCCAGGACACCACGCTGAGCTTCACCGGCAGCGAGGCCGGCACCCTTTCCGACGGCACCTCGACCGCAAGCTTCAGCGAGATCGAGCGTTTCACCCTCGGCTCGGGCAACGATACCGTCGATGCCGGTGCCGCGACCGCCGGCGTCACTGTCGATGCCGGTGCCGGGGCCGACCTAATCACCGGCGGGTCCGGCGACGACACGCTGACCGGCGGGGCCGGGGCCGACACCATCGCCGGCGGTGCGGGCGACGACGTGATCCACCTTGGCGCCGGCGACGGCGAAGACGACATCATCGACATCAGCAACGGTGACGGCAGCGATATCGTCTTCGATTTCGTCGCGCCCACCGACAACGGCGACGGCACCTTCACTGCCTTCGACCGGCTCGACGTATCAAACCTGACCGATGCCCAGGGCAATCCGGTCAATGTCGGTGACGTGACGGTGACCGACACCAACGGCGACGGCACCGGCGATGCGATCCTGACCTTTCCGGGCGGCGAAAGCGTCACCCTGGTCGGCGTCCTGCCGGCGCAGGTCGACAGCGGCGCCGAGCTGCACGCGCTCGGCATTCCCTGCTTCACCCGCGGCACCCGGATCGCGACGCCGCAGGGCGAGCGCGCGATCGAGGATCTCCGCGCCGGCGACCGGGTCTGGACCCTGGATCACGGCGCCCAGGTGATCCGCTGGGCCGGCTCGCGCCGGGTCGCGGCGATCGGGGCGCTGGCGCCGATCCTGATCCCGGCGGGCTGTCTTGGCAATGACCGCGACCTCCGCGTCTCGCCGCAGCACCGGATGCTGATCTCGGGCTGGCAGGCCGAACTGATGTTCAGCAGCCACGAGGTGCTGGTCGCCGCATGCCATCTGGTCGATGGCCGGCGGATCCGGCCGGTGGCGGGCGGCGAGGTCGAGTATTTCCACATCCTTTTCGACAGCCACGAGATCGTGCTGGCCGAAGGCGCGCCGAGCGAAAGCCTGCACCCCGGCGAGCAGGCGCTGGGCGCTCTTGACGCAGTGGCGCGGGGCGAAGTGCTGGCGCTGTTCCCCGAGCTTGCCGGCATCGCCGCCGGCCCCGGTCGCCCCACCGCGCGCCGGGTGCTGAAGGCGCATGAGGCGGCCATTCTGATGGGCGGGGACCGGGCGCGGGATACCCAAGCCCGCCGGCCGGCCCGGCGCGCCTGAGCCCGCGCCGGTCAGCCGGCCTCAGCGGATGCCGTTGGCCTGTTGCACGCTGCGGATATAGCCGATGACCGCGGCGATGTCGGCGCCGGTCAGCCCCTTCACCGCCGGCATGTCGCCGAAGGGCCAGTGATGGGCCTGTGCGCCGCGGCGCACCGCCGCCTCGATCGCGCCGTCGCTGTGGTGGCCCGGAACGTAGAAGTCATGCAGAAGCGGCGGGCCGGCGCCCTCGACCCCGGTCAGCAGCTCGCCGTGACAGGCCACGCATTTCGCGGCAAAGACCCGTGCCCCGTATGCTTGCGCGCCCTCGAGCGGCGGGATCACGACATCGGCGGGATCGATGCCCACCGTCTGGTCACCCGCCCCGTGTGCGTGCATCTGCGCGCCGACCGGGCCGGGGCGCAGCGCCACAGCACCCGCGATGGTCGCCACAAGGGCCAGCCCGGCCAGCGCGCGGTGCCGCAGCGCTGCGGCGCCGGGCGCGCCGCTCATGCCAGCCACTGCGGATAATCGCTGACCAGAAGATGGACCGGCGCCTCGTCCTCCTCGACCGCCGCGAACCGGCCGATCGGCTCGCGAAAGACATTGTCGGTGACATCGTCATTGACGGTCGAGACCTCGCCGATCAGCACATCGCCGCCCTCGGCCCAGAAGGCGTGCCAGTCGCCCGGCATCAGGGTGACCGATTCGCCCGGGTGCAGGCGCAGCTTCTCGCCAGGGCCGAAGCGCCGCGCGATCCCGTCGCAATGCACCACGCCGCCGCGGTCGGGCGCGAAGCCGCCGGCATCGTCGGAGCCGTTGAGTTCCACCACCAGCGTCGCGCCGCCGCGGTTGATGATGTCCTCGGCCTTGATCACATGGGTATGGGACGGGCTCAGCTGGTCGCGGCGCGAGATCAGCAGCTTTTCGGCATAGCACATGCCGCCGCCGCGCCTCAGGTCGGCCAGACGGCCATTGCGCAGGGTGAAAAGGAAAAGCCCGAAGTCGTCGAACCGGCCCTGGCCATAATCGGTGATGTCCCAGCCGAGGCGGGCATCGATGATGGCGCGGGCGGCCTCGCCCCGGGCGCGGAACTCGGCCGGCGACCAGCCGGCGAAAGGCGGCAGGATGAAGCCGTATTCGCGGATCATCTCGCCGGCCTGCCCCATCACCTCGTTGATGCGCGATCGTTTCATCTGCGGCTGTCCTTTCCCTCCGGCCCCCGGCCGAAGGGGCCCCGCCCGGGGCGGCTTGTCAAGCCCGGGCGCGCCATTGCGCCGAACCGGTGCCGCCCCCGGCCCAGGCCCGGACCGCATCGCCGAACGCCTGAAACAGCGGCCGCGACACCGGATCGCTGGCGGCATTCCATTCCGGGTGCCACTGCACCGACAGGGTGAAACCGGTGGCGCCGGCGACATAAAGCGCCTCGGCGGTGCCGTCGGGCGCCCAGCCGTCGATCACCACGCCCCGGCCGGCGGTCCGGATGCCCTGGCCGTGCAGGGTGTTGGTCATCACCTCGCGCGCGCCCATCAGCCGCTCGAACACCCCGCCCTCGGCGAAGCGCACGACATGGCGCAGCGCGAACTTCTCCTCGATCGAACCCTCGGGCGGCATCCGGTGGTTGAGCCGGCCGGGCAGGTCGCGGATCTCGGGGTCCAGCGTGCCGCCGAGCGCGACGTTGACCTCCTGAAAGCCGCGGCAGATGCCAAGGAAGGGCTGGCCGCGCGCGACGCAGGCCCGCACCAGCGGCAGGGTGACCGCATCGCGGCAGCGGTCGAAGGTGCCATGCGCCTCGGTCTCGGCCTCGCCGTATTCCTCGGGGTGGACATTGGGCCGCCCGCCGGTCAGCAGGAAGCCGTCGCAGCGCGCCAGCAATTCCTCGACGGTGACGAAACGCGGATCGGTCGGGATCAGGAGCGGCATGCAGCCGGCGACCTGCGCCACGGCGGCCGAATTCATCGTCCCCCCGGCGTGCACCGGGTAGTCGTTGTTCAGCAGGTTCATGTTGCCGATGATGCCGACGACCGGTCGCGTCATTGCCGTCCCGCGATTTTCCCCTGTGTAAAGGATAGGTCGGCGCGCGACCGGGCGAAAGCCCCGACCGCGCACAAGGGCTCTGCGGAGCGGCCCTGTTGCCGCGCCGCCGCGCCCTGGCCCCTCGCCCGGGCCCCGCGCCCGGACCCCGTGCCTCAGCCCCGCGCCTCAGGCCTCGGGTTGCAGGCCGGCGGCGCGGATCCCGGCCTCGGCCGCCGCGGCGTCATTGTCGGAGGTGTCGCCGGTCACCCCGACCGCGCCGATCACCGCGCCGGAGGCGTCGCGCACCAGCACCCCGCCCGGCACCGGCAGGATCGCGCCGCCGAAGACCCCCGACAGGGCGGCCATGAAATAGCCCTGCTCTTCGGCCCGGTCGCGCTGCGCCCGCCCGCCGATGCCCAGCATCACCGCGCCATGCGCCTTGGCGCGGGCAATCTCGAACCGCCCCGGCGAGGCGCCGTCGGCGCGCTCGAAGGCGATCACATGGCCACCGCCGTCCAGAACCACGACCGACAGCGGCTTCATGCCGCCCGCCGCACCCGCCGCCAGCGCCTCGGCGATGATCACCCGTGCCACCCCGATCTTCAGCATGTCATCGCCCTTCTTCGTTGCCCAAATACCCTCGGGGGGTGGCGCGGCCGCGGCCGCGCCTTCGGGGGGCAGACGGCCCCCCGACCCTACCCCGCCGCCTTCACCTCGCTCCGGCGCGCGTGCAGCACCGGTTCGGTATAGCCCGACGGCTGCACCCGGCCAAGAAAGATCAGATCGCAGGCGGCCTGGAACGCCAGCCCGTCGAAGCCCGGCGCCATCGGCCGATACCCCGGATCGCCGGCGTTCTGGCGATCGACCACCCTGGCCATCTTGCGCAGGGCGTCCATCACCCGGGACTCGCTGACCAGCCCGTGATGCAGCCAGTTCGCCAGTGCCTGGCTGGATATCCGGCAGGTCGCGCGGTCTTCCATCAGCCCGATGTCATGGATGTCGGGCACCTTGGAGCAACCCACCCCCTGATCGACCCAGCGCACCACATAGCCAAGGATGCCCTGGCAGTTGTTCTCGACCTCGGCGCTGATCTCGGCCTCGGAATAGTTGCGCCCCGAAGCCAGCGGCAGGGTCAGCAGATCGTCCAGCCGGGCCGGGCGCCCGGCCGCCCTGATCTCTCGCTGGCGGGCAAAGACATCGACACGCAGGTAATGCGTCGCATGAAGGGTCGCGGCGGTCGGCGACGGCACCCAGGCGCAATTCGCCCCGGCCCGCGGATGGGCGATCTTGGCGGCCAGCATGTCGGCCATGAGGTCGGGCATCGCCCACATGCCCTTGCCGATCTGGGCGCGCCCCGAGAGGCCGCAGGCCAGGCCGATATCGACATTGCGGTCCTCATAGGCCGAAATCCACGGCTGCGCCTTCATCTCGCCCTTGGCAACCATCACCCCGGCCTCCATCGACGTGTGGATCTCGTCGCCGGTGCGGTCGAGAAAGCCGGTGTTGATGAAGGCGACGCGGTGGCGCGCGGCGCGGATGCAGGCCTTGAGATTGGCGCTGGTGCGGCGCTCCTCGTCCATGATGCCAAGCTTCACGGTATGGCGCGGCAGGCCCAGCACCGCCTCGACCCGGGTAAAGATCTCGTCGGCAAAGGCGACCTCGTCGGGGCCGTGCATCTTCGGCTTGACCACGTAGACCGAGCCATGGTGCGAATTGCGCGGCCCGTCGGTCTTGCGCAGGTCATGCATGGCGATCAGCGTGGTGATCAGCGCATCCATCAGCCCCTCGCCGATCGCGTCGCCCGAGGCATCGCGGATCGCCGGCGTGGTCATCAGATGGCCGACATTGCGCACCAGCATCAGCGCGCGGCCCTTCAGCACCAGGCCCGAGCCATCCGGCGCGGTCAGCCGCGCATCACCGTTCAGCCGTCGGGCAAAGCGCCGCCCACCCTTCTCGACCTCCTCGACCAGGTCGCCGCGCATCAGCCCCAGCCAGTTGCCATAGGCCAGAACCTTGTCGGCGGCATCGACCGCCGCCACGCTGTCCTCGCAATCCATGATCGCCGAGACCGCCGATTCCAGCCTGAGGTCGGAAACGCCGGCCGGATCGCTGGCGCCGACCGGAGTCTGGCGGTCGATGACGATCTCGGCGTGCAGGCCGTGCCGGCGCAGAATGATCGCCGAGGGCGCCTCGGCCGGGCCGCGGTAGCCGGCGAACTGGCCCGGATCGACCAGCCCCAGCGCAGCACCCGCGCCACCGCGGACGACCAGCCGGCCCTGCGCGACGGCAAAGCCGGTCCGCTCGGCCCAAGCCGCCCCGGCCAGCGCAAAACAATCGTCCAGAAGCGCGTCCGCCCAGGCCACCACCCGCGCCCCGCGTGCCGGGTCATAGCCCGCGCCCTGCGGCGCATCGCCCAGCGCATCGGTGCCGTAAAGCGCGTCATAAAGGCTGCCCCAGCGGGCGTTCGCGGCATTGAGCGCATAGCGCGCGTTCATCACCGGCACCACCAGTTGCGGGCCGGGCAGAAGGGCGATCTCGGGATCGACATTGGCGGTGTCGATGGTGAAATCCTCGCCCTCGGGCAGAAGATAGCCGATCTCGCGCAGAAAGGCGGTGTAGGCTTCGGCGTCATGGGCCTGGCCGCGCCGCGCCTGATGCCAGGCGTCGATCCGCTGCTGCAACTCTTCGCGCCGCTCCAGAAGTGCCCGGTTCTTCGGGCCAAGGTCGCGGACCATCGCGGCCAGCCCCGCCCAGAACCCATCCGCCTCGACCCCGGTTCCGGGCAGCGCCCTGCGCTCGATGAACTCGGCCATGACCGGGTCCACCAGAAGCCCGCTGCGCATCACCGTCCCGACCATCCCTGCTCTCCCTGCCTGCCTGCCCGACCCGCCGGCCGCGCCTTCGTATGCACCGGCATACTGCTACAGGAGGCCCTTCGTGCAGGCAACCGGGCAGCAGGCGGACGGTCGCCGCCGGCAGGGCGGATCGCCGCGCAGGGTTGCGGCGCAGGGTTGCGGCGCAGGGTTGCGGCGCAGGGTTGCGGCGGGTTATCCGGCGTGATACTTAGTGACATGGCTAAGCATGATGCCGACCTCTCGCGGCTCTTCCACGCGCTGGCCGACCCGACCCGCCGGGCGATGCTGGCCCGTCTGGGCCGGGGGCCGGCGGCGGTCAGCGACCTGGCCGCGCCGACCGGCTTCAGCCTGCCCACGGTGATGCGGCACCTCTCGGTGCTGGAGGCGGCGGGCCTGATCGCCACGGCGAAGGACGGGCGGGTGCGGTCCTGCACCATCCGGCCCGGGGCGCTGGCGCCGGCGCGCGGCTGGATCGACGGGCAGCGGGCGCTCTGGGACGCGCGGCTCGACCGGCTGGACGCCTATGTGACGCGGCTGACGAAGGAGCACATGGAATGACTGTCGAGGCTCTCGATCTTGACCCCGAACTCGATCTGGTGCTGACCCGCGAGATCGACGCGCCGCGGGCGATCCTCTGGCAATGCTGGACCCGCCCTGAGCACATCCCGCATTTCTTCGTGCCCCGCCCGCACCGGGTGACGGCCTGCGAGATCGACCTGCGCGTCGGCGGCCGCTTCAACACGACTTTCGACGTGGACGGCACGGCGATGGAGAACAAGGGCGTCTGGCTGGAGCTGATCCGCGACGAGAAACTCGTCTTCACCGATGCCTATACCGAGGGCTGGAAGCCCGCGCCCGATCCCTTCATGACCGCGATCGTGACCTTCGAGGACATCGGCGACGGACGCACCCGCTATACCGCGGTGGCGCGCCACCGCAACGCCGATGCCGCGCAAAGCCACCGCGAAATGGGCTTTCACGACGGCTGGGGCACGGTCGTGGACCAGTTGGAGGACTATGCCCGCGGGCTGATGCAAGGCCCGGACGCGGATGCGTCAATGCAAGGCCCGGACGCGGATGCGTCAATGCAGGGGTCGGACGCGGATGCGTCGATGCAGGGGTCGGACGCGGATGCGTCGATGCAGGGGTCGGACGCGGATGCGGCCCAACGCACGATGGTGATCGAGCGGCTGATCAAGGCGCCGGTCGCAACCGTCTGGCGGGCCTGGATGACCCCCGGATCCCTGCCGCAATGGTGGGGGCCGGACGGATTCGCCTGCCGCACCCGGCGCATCGACCTCCGGCAGGGCGGCGACTGGGTCTTCGACATGATCGGCCCCGATGGCACTGTCTATCCCAACCACCACCGCTTTACGCTGGTGCAGCCCGAAACCCGCATCGACTATGTGCTGCACCATGGCGAGAACGGGCCGAAGCACGCCGACGCCCGGGTCAGCTTCGAGGACATCGGCGGGCAGACCAGGGTGACGCTGCGCATGACCTTCCTTACCGCCGCGGACTACGCGCAGGCGCGGGACTTCGGCGCCGTCGAACTTGGCCGGCAGACCCTCGGCAAGCTTGCCCGCTTCGTCGGCGCCGGCTGACCGCCGCGACGGCGCCGCCCTTGAAGCCGCCCCCGGCGGCGCCTAGGCTCGCCCGGCCCAACCCCGGAGAGCCCGATGACCGCGACCATGCCCGAAACCGTCCGTCTTGCCGACTACCGCCCTTTCGGCTGGACCATCGAAGAGACCGGCCTGACGTTCCGGCTCGACCCGCAGGCGACGCGCGTGCTGGCCCGCATCCGCTTTGCCCCGAACCCGGCGGCGGGCGCCGATGCCGGGCGCCGCCCGTTCTTTCTGCATGGCGAGGGCCTGCGGCTGATCGCGGCGCGGATCGACGGCCGGCCGGTGACCCCCGAGATCGGCCCCGCCGGCCTGACCTGCGCGGTGCCCGACGCCCCCTTCACCTGGGAAGCCGAGGTCGAGATCGCCCCCGCCGCCAATACCGCGCTCGAAGGGCTTTACATGTCGGGCGGCATCTTCTGCACCCAATGCGAGGCCGAGGGCTTTCGCCACATCACCTTCTATCCTGACCGGCCCGACGTGATGGCGCCCTTCACGGTCCGCATCGAAAGCGACATGCCGGTGCTCTTGTCGAACGGCAACCCCACGGGCGCCGGGCCGGGCTGGGCCGAGTGGACCGACCCCTGGCCAAAGCCCGCCTATCTTTTTGCGCTGGTCGCCGGCGATCTGGTCGCGGTGCGCGACCGCTTCACCACCCGATCCGGCCGGCCGGTCGAGCTTGCCATCTGGGTCCGCGCCGGCGACGAGGACCGCTGCGGCCATGCGATGGACAGCCTCAAGCGCTCGATGGCCTGGGACGAAAAGACCTACGGCCGCGAATACGATCTCGATGTCTTCAACATCGTCGCTGTCGATGACTTCAACATGGGCGCGATGGAGAACAAGGGGCTGAACATCTTCAACTCCAAGCTGGTGCTGGCCAGCCCCGAGACCGCCACCGACGCCGATTTCGAGCGGATCGAAAGCGTCATCGCGCATGAGTATTTCCACAACTGGACCGGCAACCGGATCACCTGCCGCGACTGGTTCCAGCTTTGCCTGAAAGAGGGGCTGACGGTCTTTCGCGACCAGGAGTTCACATCCGACATGCGCTCGGCGCCGGTCAAGCGGATCGAGGATGTGCTGACCCTGCGGGCGCGGCAGTTCCGCGAGGACATGGGGCCGCTTGCCCATCCGGTCCGCCCCGAGGCCTATGTCGAGATCAACAACTTCTACACCGCGACCGTCTACGAGAAGGGCGCCGAGGTGATCGGGATGCTGAAACGGCTGGTCGGCGAGGATGGCTACCGCGCCGCGCTGGATCTTTATTTCGACCGCCACGACGGGCAGGCGGCGACGATCGAGGACTGGCTGAAGGACTTCGAGGATGCCACCGGGCGCGACCTTTCCCAGTTCAAACGCTGGTATACCGATGCCGGCACGCCGCGCCTGACGGTGGACGAGGCCTGGTCGCCCGCCGCCTCGGGCGGCACCTATACCCTGACCTTCCATCAGAAGACCCCGCCGACCCCGGGACAGGACATCAAGCCGCCGCGCGTCATCCCGATCGCGGTCGGCCTTCTCAATCCCAATGGCGACGAGGTGGTGCCGACCCGGGTGCTGGAGATGACCGAGGCCAGCCAGAGCTTCCGCTTCGAGGGGCTGGCAAGCCGCCCGGTCCCGTCGATCCTGCGCGGCTTTTCCGCCCCCGTGGTGCTTGACCGCGAGGCCAGCGCCGAGGAACGCAGCTTTCTGCTGGCCCATGACACCGACCCCTTCAACCGCTGGGAGGCCGGCCGCGCCCTGACCAAGGACGTGCTGGTGCGGATGATCACCGCGGCCGAAGACCCCGGTGCGGGCTTCATCGACGCGCTCGGTCGGGTGCTGCTTGACGATCAGCTTGATCCGGCCTTCCGCGCCCTCTGCCTGCGGCTGCCCTCCGAGGACGACATCGCCCAGAGCCTCAGCGACGCCGGCCACGAGCCCGACCCCGACGCCATCCACATCGCAGTTCAGGCGCTGGCCAAGGCGATCGCCCGGCAACTGCAAAAGCCGCTGACCGCGACCTATGAGGCGATGGCGACGCCCGGCGCCTTTTCGCCCGATGCCGCCTCGGCCGGGCGCCGCGCGCTCAGGCTGGCCTGCCTGGCGCTGCTCAACCGGATCGACAACGGCACCCGCGCCGCCTCGCTTTACGCCAGTGCCGGCAGCATGACCGAAACCCAGGCGGCGCTGGCCTGCCTGATCGAGACCGGCCGCGGCACCCGCGAGATCGCCGCCTTTCACGAGCGCTGGAAGGCCAACCGGCTGGTGATCGACAAATGGTTCATGGTCCAGGTGCTGCACGCCGCCCCCGACCTTGCGGCGACGACCGCCCAGCGGCTGGCCGGCCACCCCGATTTCGACTGGAAGAACCCCAACCGCTTTCGCGCGCTGCTCGGCGCGCTGGCGGCCAATCACGGCGGCTTTCACGCGGCCTCGGGGGCCGGCTACCGCTTTTATGCCGACTGGCTGTTGCGGCTCGATCCGGTCAACCCGCAGACCACCGCGCGGATGTCCACCGCCTTCGAGACCTGGGCGCGCTATGACGCCGGCCGCCGCGCCCTGATCCGCGCCGAACTGGACCGCATCAGCGCCGCCCCCGGCCTCAGCCGCGACACCGCCGAGATGGTCGGCCGCATTCTGGGTGCCGCCGATGCGTAGGGTCGCGATGGTCACCGGGGCATCGGACGGGATCGGCGCGGTCACCGCGGTCACCCTGGCGCGCGCCGGCTGGGACCTGGCGGTGCATTGCCGCGCCAACCGCGCCGGCGCCGAACGGACCGCGGCGGCGGTCAGCGCCGAAGGCGGGCGGGCGGTGATCCTGACGGCCGACCTGGCCGATCCCGCCGCCCCCGAGGCGCTTTTCACCGCCTTCGACGCCGCCTTCCCGCGGATCGACGCCCTGATCAACAACGCCGGCATCGTCGCGCCCAAGGCCCGGGTCGAGGCGATGACGCCCGACCGCCTCGCCCCGGTCTTCGCGGTCAACCTGGTCGCGCCCTTCCTGCTGGCCGGGGCGGCGGTGCGGCGCATGTCGACCGCGCGGGGCGGCGCCGGCGGGGTGATCGTCAATGTCTCGTCGGTCGCCGCCCGGCTCGGCTCGGCCGGCGAATATGTCGATTACGCCGCCGCCAAGGCCGGGCTCGACGCGCTGACCCTGGGGCTCGCGGCCGAGGTCGCGACCGAGGGCATCCGCGTCGTCACCGTCCGCCCCGGCGTGATCGCCACCGCCATCCATGCCAAGGGCGGCCAGCCCGGCCGCGAGGCGCGAATCGCCCCGCTGGTGCCGATGCGCCGTGCCGGCCGGCCCGAAGAGATCGCCGAGGCGATTGCCTGGCTCGTCTCCGACAATGCCAGTTACGTCACCGGATCGTTTCTGGATGTCAGCGGCGGACGCTGAGCGGCGCGCGACCGCCGGGATTTTCCAGCGCCCGGGGATTACAAAGGCGGCATGGATGCAGAGCCCTTCGAATACCGCCGGCAAGCGCGCAACCCCCGCACCTACATGGCGCTGGGTGTCGCCATGTCGGTCGTCTGGCTGGCCTTCGCGCTCGACCTGCGGCTTTCGGTGCGGGGGCTGGCGCTGATCTATCTGGCGCTGGTGCTGTGGCGGCTGGGTGCCAATCCGCGCACCGGCTTCCGGCTTGACCGACGCTCGTTGCGCTGGTTCGGGCCGCGCGGCCGCCGGATCATAGCACTTGGCGACCTGGCCAGCGTCACCGTCGGTCTTGGCGACAAAGGCGGGACGGTCTGCTTTCTCAACCTCGCCGACGGCCGGACCGAACCCTTGCCCGGCGCCGAGGCCTACGAGGTCGCGCGCCTGCGCCAGGAATTCGGTGCGCGCGGCGTGCCGGTCCATTCCTGAAGGCGCCATTGCCGGCCGCGGCCTAGCGGCAATAGGCCTGTGCCCGGGTCCAGTCCGCCATCTCGGCGCGCTTGGCGGGGGCGCGCAGCGGCGCCCAGTCGCGGGCAATGCCGCGCCAGCCGCCCGAGCCGTCCGAGACGATCGCCCCGTCGCGCCCGACCTGCGCCGCCGCGATCCTGACCGCGCAGGCGAGGTTCGCGCCGCCATCGGTCAGCCCGGCACCCTCGGGCAGGTCGCAGCCATTGGCCCGTGCCGTCGCCGGCGCGATCTGCATCAGCCCGATCCAGCGCCCGCCGCCACCCTTGGCCCTCGGGTTCCAGGTGCTTTCATGCTTGGCCAGCGCCGAGAAGAGCCCGGCCCAGAAGGCGCGGCGGTCGGCCGCATCGGCGGCGGCATAGCCCGGGCAGAAGACCGCGACATCGGCCGGCACCATGGCTGCCAGCGCCGCGCCCTCGGCCCGCAGCGCGGCCAGCGTCGCCGCCGTCCAGTCCGCCGCCTCGGGCCGGTGATCCCAGCGCATCGCCGGCAGGACGCGATCGGCCCGCGTCACCTCGGGGGCCGCACAGCCGGCAAGGGCCGCCAGCGCCAGCACGATCCCCGCGATTTCCCGGCGCAAGGCCATCGACACCATCCCCTTGCCGGACAGCCGCCCGGTTTCGCGCGCACTCTGGCCTGCTGGCTTGCCCGGCGGCAAGCGCCGGCGTGACGCAGCGGCGGAAAGCCGCCAGACTGCCCGTGACCCTCGGCGGATGCCTGCCTCTTGCCCCGCGCCGCGCGCTGGCCTAAACCCGGCGGCGTTCCATGAAGGGTTCCGCACGATGCTCGACCTCGCCTTTGAAGCCCCGAAACCCAAGGTCATCGCCGGCGCGAAAGCCGACTGGGAACTGGTGATCGGGCTTGAGGTTCACGCCCAGATCGCCTCGAAGGCCAAGCTCTTTTCCGGCGCCTCCACCGAGTTTGGCGCCGAGCCGAATTCATGCGTCGCCTTCGTCGATGCGGCGATGCCCGGCATGCTGCCCGTCATCAACGAATTCTGCGTCGAGCAGGCGGTGCGCACCGGGCTGGGCCTGAAGGCCGCGATCAATCTTGTCTCGGCCTTTGACCGCAAGAACTATTTCTACCCCGACCTGCCGCAGGGCTACCAGATCAGCCAGCTTTACGCGCCGATCGTCGGCGAGGGCGAGGTGATCGTCGAGATGGCTCCGGGCATCGCCCGCCGGGTCCGGATCGAGCGGATCCATATCGAGCAGGACGCCGGCAAGTCGATCCACGACCTCGATCCGGCGATGTCCTTCGTCGATCTCAACCGCACCGGCGTCGCGCTGATGGAGATCGTCTCGCGCCCCGACATCCGCGGGCCCGAGGAAGCGGCGGCCTATGTGGCAAAGCTGCGCCAGATACTGCGCTACCTCGGCACCTGCGACGGCAACATGCAGAACGGCAACCTGCGCGCCGATGTCAACGTCTCGATCTGCCGGCCGGGCGATTATGAACGCTATCAGTCGACCCAGGATTTCAGCCATCTTGGCACCCGCTGCGAGATCAAGAACATGAACTCGATGCGCTTCATCCAGCAAGCCATCGAGTTTGAAGCAAGACGCCAGATCGCCATCGTCGAGGACGGCGGCACGGTGGTGCAGGAAACCCGCCTCTACGATCCCGACCGCGGCGAGACCCGCTCGATGCGCTCCAAGGAAGAGGCGCATGACTACCGCTACTTCCCCTGCCCCGACCTTCTGCCCTTGGAGATCGAGCAGGATTGGGTGGACGGGATCGCCGCCTCGATGCCGGAACTGCCCGATGCCAGGAAGGCGCGGTTCGTCGCCGATTATGGCGTCACCGACTATGATGCCGGCGTGCTGACCGCCGAGGTCGAGAACGCCGACTACTTCGAGGCGGTGGCGAAAGGGCGCGACGGCAAGCAGGCGGCGAACTGGGTGATCAACGAGCTGTTCGGGCGGCTGAACAGGGAAGGCCACGCCATCGCCGAAAGCCCGCTGTCGGCGGCGCAGCTTGGCGGAGTGCTCGACCTGATCGGATCGGGCGAAATCTCCGGCAAGATGGCCAAGGATCTTTTCGAGATCCTCTGGACGAGCGGCGGCGATCCGGCCGAGGTGGCCGCGGCGCGCGGGATGAAGCAGGTCACCGACAGCGGCGCGATCGAGGCGGCGGTCGATGCGGTGATCGCCGCCAACCCCGAGCAGGTGGAAAAGGCGCGCGCCAATCCCAAGCTGGCCGGCTGGTTCACCGGCCAGGTGCTGAAGGCGACCGGCGGCAAGGCCAATCCGGCGGCGGTCAACCAGATCGTGGCGAAAAAGCTCGGGCTCTGATCGCGCGGCAGGCGCTTGATCGGTGGGATTTCGCGCCTGTGGCAATGGCGCCAGTCCCGGCCGGCAATCGTGCAGGAAGCGGTGGCGGCGGGCCGGCAGCTCGGCTAGTTTGGCGGGGTTGCCGATCGAGGATGTCATGCCGTCATATGAATACAAGGTGGTTCCGGCCCCGGTGCGCGGCGAGAAGGCGCGCGGCCTGAAGACCGCGCCGAAACGCTGCCGGCCGAAGAGCGCGAGGGGCTGATGCGCCGCACCACGGTCTATCACAACGTCCTGGTCTTTCGCCGCGCGCTGTCCGCCGCGGCGGCGGCACCGGCGCGGCCCGGCGCCGGTGCCGCCCTCAGCGTCGTCGCGCCGACCGGCGAGGCGCCGCGGCTGACTGCGCCTGCCACGTCGGCGGACAGCGACGGGGTCGCGCCGAAGCTCGGCCCGGCTTCCGCTGCCGAGGCGGATCAGGCGCGCGATCGCGGCGCCGCCGGCTGATTGCGCCCCGCTCGGCGCCGCCGGTTGATTGTGCGTCGCCTGGCGCCGCGGGCTGATTGTGCGTCGCCTGGCGCCGCGGGCCTTGCCCGCCATCATCCCCGGCAACCGTCCGCCGCGCATTATCGCGCGAGATTGCGCCTTTCACTGCGGCTTTCTGCCACTTGCCTCTTCAAAGCCGCGCCGAAAGGGCTAAACTCGGCGGTCCGAGTCGGAATGGCATGAGTCCGGGAACCTTTTGATGAGCCAGCGCGATCCCTTCGGTTTCGACATCTCGGCCGCTTCCGACAAGAAGCGGCGCACCAAGGGGCGTCGCGGCATGTCCGGCGCCTTCGAGACCTCGACGCGGGCCTGCGACCACGCCGGCTGCGTCGAGGCCGGGCAGTACCGGGCACCGAAATCGCCCGACCAGCTTGACGAGTATTTCTGGTTCTGCCGCGATCACATCCGTGAATACAATCTCAAGTGGAACTTCTTCCAGGGCTCCAGCGACGAGGATTTCCAGAAATTCCTCGACAAGGACCGGGTCTGGGGCCGCGAGACCAAACCCTTCGGCAAGCGTGGCGACGAGGATCGCGCCTGGCAGCGCCTCGGGGTCGAGGATCCGATGGAGATCCTCGGCGCCAACGCCACCCAGAATCCGGGCCGTTCGGCCGGGCGCAAGCTGCCGCCGACCGAGCGCCGGGCGCTGGATATCCTTGAAGCCCGCGACAGCTGGAGCAAGGTCGAGATCCGCCGGCAATACAAGTCCCTGGTCAAGGACCTGCACCCGGACATGAACGGCGGCGACCGTTCGGACGAGGACCGGTTGCAGGAGGTGGTCTGGGCCTGGGACCAGTTGAAGGACAGCCGCAACTTCAAGGAGTGATCCCCGGCAGTGAGCGGGGGCGCTGCCCCCACGCCCCCGAGGTATTTTCGCCAAGATGAAAGGGGGGGATTCCGGGCGGCGGCGAATGCGCTGCGGACCACCCCGGATCACCTGAAGCGCCGCCGGGCGGGGCGGGCGGGGTCAGGTCGCGCGGAAGACCAGCGCCACGCCGTTCAGGCAGTGGCGCAGGCCCGTCGGCTGGGGGCCATCGGCGAAGACATGGCCGAGATGGCCACCGCAGCGGGCGCAATGCACCTCGGTCCGGGCCAGGAACCAGGCGTAGTCCTGGCGCAGCCCGACCGCGCCGGGCAGGCTTTGCGAAAAGCTCGGCCAGCCGGTGCCGCTGTCGTATTTGTCGGCCGAGGCATAGACTGCCTGATCGCAACCGGCGCAATGGAAGATGCCGGCGCGTTTTTCACGGTCGAGCGGGCTTGAGAACGGCGGCTCGGTCGCTTCCTCGCGCAGGACGGCGAATTGCTCGGGTGTCAGGATCGCGCGCCATTCGGCCTCGCTGTGCTGCACGGTGAAGGGTTCGGCGGCGCGGGCGGTGCCGCGCATCGCGGTGCCGGCCAGGGCGGCCAGTGCCAGCCGTCCCGCGCCCTGGGCAAGAAATCCGCGGCGTGTGGTCATTGCTCCGGTCCTTCGTCTGGCTTTCGCTGTCGGATCAGAAGATGCGCCGGCCGCGGCGCAAATACCAATGACAACCCGGTCGCGCCGGCTCACACCTGCTCGACCGGGCCGCGAGCGGGGCGCCCGCCCGCCCTTGCACCCCCGCGCGATATGTTCCATCAATCGCGGGTGGCGCGCCCCGGCCCGTGGGCGCATTCAGGACATGGCGGACGGTATGCTGGATCAGAACACGAAACCCACCGAGGAACTCTCTGTCCGGGAGGTTTTCGGCATCGACACCGAGATGAAGGTCAAGGGCTTTGCCGAGCGCACCGACCGCGTGCCCGAGCGTGATCCGACCTACAAGTTCGACCCCGACACCACGCTCGCCATCCTTGCCGGCTTTGCCTACAACCGCCGCCTGATGATCCAGGGCTATCACGGCACCGGCAAGTCGACCCATATCGAGCAGGTCGCGGCCCATCTCAACTGGCCCTGCGTGCGGGTCAACCTCGACAGCCACATCAGCCGGATCGACCTGATCGGCAAGGATGCGATCAAGTTGCGCGACGGCAAGCAGGTGACCGAGTTCCACGAGGGCATCCTGCCCTGGGCGTTGCGCAATCCCGTCGCCATCGTCTTTGACGAATACGACGCCGGCCGCCCCGACGTGATGTTCGTGATCCAGCGGGTGCTGGAGCATGACGGCAAGCTGACGCTTCTCGATCAGAACGAGATCATCACGCCGAACCCCTATTTCCGGCTTTTCGCCACCTCGAACACGGTCGGGCTTGGCGATACCACCGGGCTTTACCACGGGGTCCAGCAGATCAACCAGGCGCAGATGGATCGCTGGAGCCTGGTGGCAACGCTGAACTACCTGTCCCACGACGCCGAGGCGGCGATCGTGCTGGCCAAGAACCCGCATTACAACACCGAGAAGGGCCGCAAGACGATTTCCCAGATGGTGACGGTTGCCGACCTCACGCGCACCGCCTTCATGAACGGAGATCTCTCCACCGTCATGTCGCCGCGAACCTGCATCAACTGGGCCCAGAACGCCGAGATCTTCCGCAACACCGGCTATGCCTTCCGCCTCACCTTCCTCAACAAATGCGACGAGCTGGAGCGCCAGACCGTGGCCGAGTTCTACCAGCGCTGCTTCGACGAGGAACTGCCGGAAAGTGCGGCGAGCCAGAGTATCAGGTAAGGCCGAAGTGCTTGTCGAGCCTTGCCGGCCCTTCTCGCGTCGCACCACGAGGAGAACCCGCAACGGCACGATGAGTGGAGGTTGATGGATCAATGCCGATGAAGCCCACCGACAACCCCGCCGATCCGTTCAAGAAGGCCCTCGCCGAGGCCACCAGGACCATGGCCGACGACCCGGAATTGACGGTCACTTATTCGGTCGATCCGCCCGGCATGACCGCCGATACGATGCGCCTGCCGCAGGTCTCGCGCCGGATGACCCGCGACGAGGTCTTGATTGCGCGCGGCACGGCCGACGCCTTCGCGCTGCGCCACCGCCACCACGACGAAGGCGTCGCGGCGAAATATGCCCCCCAGGGCCCGATGGCGCGCGACCTGATGGAGGCGATGGAGACCGCGCGCTGCGAGGCGGTCGGCGCCCGCGCGATGCCCGGCACCGCCGGCAATATCGATGCGCGCATCGGCGCCGAGGCCGAGCGTCGGGGCTATGGCCAGATCCGCGCCGCGCAGGATGCGCCGCTCGCCCAGGCGGCGGGCTATCTGGTGCGCCATCTTGCCACCGGGCGCGCGATGCCGCCGGGGGCGGCCAATGTCATGGATCTCTGGCGCCCCTTCATCGAGGAGCAGGCCGGCGGCACGCTCGACCATCTGTCCGAGGTGCTGGCCGATCAGGCCGGCTTTGCCCGGCTCGCCCGCCAGGTGATCCGCGACCTTGGCTACGGCGACCAGCTCGGTGACGACCCGGACGAGGCCGAGGATGACGAGGGCGGCGACGAGGGGCAGGAGGATCAGGAAAGCCCCGACAGCGAGGAGGGCGACGACCAGTCCGAGGAAGCCGACGCCAGCCCCGAGCGCAGCCAGGACCAGGAGGACGACCCGAGCCAGGCCGAGGTCGCGATGGACGACATGGCCGAGGCCGAGGACGGCGAAGAGGCCGAGATGCCCGACGGCGAGGCGCCGCTGGAGCCGCCGCCCCCCGCCCCCCATTCCGACGCCGACCCCAATTACACCGTCTACACCACCGATTTCGACGAGGAGATCCGCGCCGAGGATCTGGCCGAGCCGGCCGAACTGGCCCGGCTGCGCGCCTATCTCGACCAGCAGCTCGATCCCCTGAAGGGCGCGGTCGGCCGGCTCGCCAACAAGTTGCAGCGCCGGCTTCAGGCCCAGCAGAACCGTTCTTGGGAGTTTGACCGCGAAGAGGGCATTCTCGATGCCGGCCGGCTGGCCCGCGTGGTCGCGAACCCGACCACGCCCCTCAGCTTCAAGGTCGAGAAGGACACCGAGTTTCGCGATACCGTGGTGACGCTGCTTCTGGACAACTCCGGCTCGATGCGCGGCCGGCCGATTTCGATCGCGGCGATCTCGGCCGATGTGCTGGCGCGCACGCTGGAACGCTGCCAGGTCAAGGTCGAGATCCTCGGCTTCACCACCCGCGCCTGGAAGGGCGGGCAGGCGCGCGAGCGCTGGCTGGCGGCGGGGCGGGCAAGCCAGCCGGGGCGGCTCAATGACCTGCGCCACATCGTCTACAAGGCGGCCGATGCGCCCTGGCGCCGGGTCCGCGCCAATCTCGGGCTGATGATGAAGGAGGGCCTTCTGAAGGAGAACATCGACGGCGAGGCGCTGGAATGGGCGCATCGGCGGATGATCGGGCGGCCCGAGGTGCGCAAGATCCTGATGGTGATTTCCGACGGGGCGCCGGTGGACGACTCGACCCTGTCGGTCAACCCGGCGAACTACCTTGAAAAGCACCTGCGCGACGTGATCGCCATGGTCGAGCGGCGCCGCGCGGTCGAACTGATCGCGATCGGCATCGGCCATGACGTGACCCGCTATTACCAGCGCGCGGTGACGATCACCGATGTGGAACAGCTTGCCGGCGCGATGACCGAACAGTTGGCCTCGCTTTTCGACAGCGACCCACGGGCGCGGGCGCGGATGGTCGGGATCCGGAAGGCGGGGTAAGCGGCCGCGGAGAAAACCGCCAGATTTTCGCCCTTTTCGCGATCTATCCAGACAATCGTCACGATTCCCGCGACGGCACCTGAGACCGCGAAAGACGATAGGCGATGGCCCTGCTCACCCCCCTGATGAAGGCAATCACCGGCCTTCTGTGGTTGTCCGCCAGCGTCCTGAACATGGATTCAGCCTGGTCGGCGGTAGCGACGCGGACCTTCGACGCCCATGGCCTCGGCCTGATCGGGCGCTTTGTCGCCTACACCGCGGTCGGCCTGTGGTTCCTGCTGCCCGGACTTTTCGACCGCAGCCTTGCGCGCCTGAGCACCGGTCCGGGGCGGCTTGTGCTCGATCTTCTTCTGCTCGGGCTCGGGATCTGGCTTGCGAGCTACTGGCTTTATCTTGCCATCGCACCGGACTCGTTTCTCGCGGCATACCTGCCCCGGCCGCAGATCCTCGCCATCGGCATCTTCTGGGGCCTCGGCTATCTGGCGGCTTTCCTCTGGCCCGGCTACGCCTTTCGCCGCTTTGCCCCCGCCGCCCTTCCCGCCCCGGCGCAAGGTGCCGGCGCCAATATCGCGGCGCTGACGGAAACGGCCCCGCCCTTGCCATCGGTGGCGCGGCAGGTCGGCCGGTTCCGCGCGACGCTGATGCTTGCCGCAGTAGTGCCGATCGTCCTTGGCTTGCCCGGCTTCGCCTTTGCCATCTGGATGCCCTCGGCCGAGACGCTGGCACTGGCGGATCGCTGGTGGCTGGTCGCAATCGCCGCGACGGTGCTGGCGATGGCGATCGGCACGCATGGCGCGACCCTGCACCTCAATGCCGCGCGCCTGCGCACGCAGGGCCAGGCGAAGGTCGTGCTTCTCGGCGCCACGGCCATATTCTCGGCGATCGCGATGACCCCGTTCCTGACCAAGACCCTGCCCTGGGCCTGGTCCTTCGCGGCGGGGGCAGAGCCGGTCAGCGTCATGGTCGCAGGGATGCGACCATGTGGTGACGGTGGCCTGGCCCGCCGATCCGTCGCGGACGGCGACGATCTGCGAGGTGCCGCGCGATCTCTGGCAGTCGCTGCAGCCGGGTGACCGGCTTCGCCTTTCGGGGAGGGGCAACCACTGGGGGTTGACCTACGCCGAGGTCGCGCGCGCCGACTGAGCACGGCTTGCCCCGGCGCAAGGATCGCGGCACTGTGGCCCCGATGGCGCCCGGCGGGCGTCCTTTTCATCGGGGGCCCGCGATGTTCCAGAGCTTCGAATCCACCGCCCGCCCCGAACAGGGGCCGCCCCGGCTGGCGGCGCTCAGGGCGGAACTGGCGCGGGCCGGGCTTGACGGCTTCATCGTGCCGCGCGCCGATGTGCATCAGGGCGAATATGTCGCCCCCGCCGACCAGCGGCTGGCCTGGCTGACCGGCTTCACCGGCTCGGCCGGGTTCGCCGTCGTGCTGCCCGCCGTCGCCGGGGTCTTCGTCGACGGGCGCTATCGCACCCAGGTCAGGGCGCAGGTCGATCCGGGCCATTTCACCCCGGTCAACTGGCCCGAGGTGAAGCCCGGCGCCTGGCTGAAGGACCATCTGCCGGCGGGCCGGGTCGGCTTTGATCCCTGGCTGCACACTCGAAAAGACATCGCCGAGCTCGAGGCGGCGCTGCAAGGCTCCGCCGTCACTTTGTGCCCGGTCGCCAATCCGGTCGATGCGGTCTGGGCCGACCGGCCCGCCGCGCCGTCCGGGCCGGTGACGGTCCAGCCGCTGGATCTGGCCGGCGAGGCACATGAGGACAAGTGCCGCCGCATCGGCGCGCTGATCGGCCGCGACGGGCAAGAGGCCGCGGTGCTGACCCTGCCCGATTCCATCGCCTGGCTTCTGAACATCCGCGGCCGCGATGTCGAGCGCAACCCGGTGGTCCATGCCTTCGCCATCCTCGATGCCCGCGGCCGTCTGACCCTGTTCATCGCGCCCGAAAAGCTGGACGACACGGTGCGCGCCCATCTTGGCGCCGGGGTGACGATCCGCCCGCCCGCCGCCTTCGCCCCGGCGCTGCGCATGCTCAAGGGGCCGGTCCGGGTTGATCCTGCCACCGCGCCGCTTCAGGTCTGGCGCGAGCTGGAAGAGGCCGGGATCACCGCGGTTCCCGGCGCCGACCCCTGCCTCTTGCCCAAGGCGCGCAAGAAACCGGCCGAGATCGCCGGGATGGAGGCCGCGCATCTGCGCGACGGCGCGGCAATGGTCGAGTTCCTCGCCTGGTGTGACGCCGAGGCGCCGAAGGGCGGCCAGAGCGAGATCAGCCTGGTCACGGCGCTGGAAGGCTTTCGCCGCGCCACCAACCGGCTGGAGGACATCAGCTTCGAGACGATCTGCGGCGCCGGCCCGAACGGCGCGATCATGCATTACCGGGTGACCGAGGAGACCAGCCGCCGGGTCCGCGCCGGCGAGATCGTGGTGGTCGATTCGGGGGGCCAGTATCTTGACGGCACCACCGACATCACCCGCACCATTGCCATCGGCCCCGCCGCGGCGATCGACCCCGAGGCCCGTGCCGCCTTCACCCGCGTCCTGCAGGGCATGATCGCGATCTCGCGGCTGCGCTGGCCGGTGGGGCTGGCCGGGGCGCATCTCGACACGGTCGCGCGCTACAGCCTCTGGCTGGCCGGGCAGGATTTCGATCATGGCACCGGCCATGGGGTCGGGGCACATCTTTCGGTGCATGAGGGGCCGCAGAGGCTGGCGCGGTCAGGCGACGTGCCGCTTGAGCCTGGGATGATCCTGTCGAACGAGCCCGGCTATTACCGCGAGGGCGCCTTCGGCATCAGGATCGAGAACCTGGTGCTGGTGGAAGAGGCGCCGGCCCTGCCGGGCGGCGATGCGCAGCGCGCGATGCTGTGCTTTCGCACCCTGACATGGGTGCCGATCGACCGGCGGCTGATCGACGCCGAGGCGCTGACCGGGCCCGAGCGCGCCTGGCTTGACGCCTATCACGCCGAGGTCGCGGAGCGGATCGGCCCGCGGGTCAGCGCGAGCGCACGCCTCTGGCTCGACGCGGCGACCCGGCCGCTTTGATCCTCGCGCGCAGCTTGCGCGAACGCCCGCCCCCCGCGCCGGACGGCGCGCACCCGAAACCGGTGCGCCAGCGCCCTCAGTCGTGCTCTTCGGCGGCGGTTTCGGCCAGGGCGCGGGCATAGGCGCCAAGCGCATCGGCGCGAAACACCGCACCCATCGGCGCTGCGTCCGCCTCGGTCGCGCCGGGCGGCAGCACCGGCAGGAAATCGGCACCGGTCCGCTCGAAAAGCCGCAGGGCGCCTTCAAGGGTTGCCTCGGCGCGCAGGGCGATGCCCTCGGCGATCAGCGCCCGGCAGGCATCGCCCGGCGCCGCGCGCGGATCGTCCATCGGCCTCAGGATCGCGGCCAGCGGGATCGTCCCGGCCAGCCAGGCCTGCGGCCCCGCCGCCAGCGGCACCCCGCGCCGCTCCAGCTGGGTCAGGAAGAACGACCGGTCGACCAGCCGCGAGGCAACCGCGGTCGACAGCGACACCGCGGTCATCACCGCGATCCCGGTCTCCCAGTCGCCGGTCATCTCGAAGACGATGAGCGCGGTCGAGATCGGCGCGCCGAGGACCGCGGCGGCGACCGCCCCCATCCCGGCCAGCGCATAGACCGTCTCGGCGCCCGAGACCTCGGGCAGAAAACCGGTCGCGATCAGCCCGAAGGCCAGCCCGGTCAGCGAACCGATCACCAGCGCCGGCGAGAACATGCCGCCGCCCATCCGCCCGCCGATGGTGACCGCCACCGCAAGCACCTTGACGGCGGCGAAAAGCACTGCGGCGCCGAGGCCGATCCGCCCGGTCAGCGCCGCCGATGTCGTCTCGTAGCCGACGCCGATGATATGGGGAAAGCCGATCGCCAGCGCGCCCAGAAGCGCACCGGCAAGGGTCGGTCGCAGCCAGCGCGGCATGGCGGTGGCGCGCTGCACCCGGTCGCCCAGATCCTCGGCCAGGAAGACCGAGCGCATCAGGACCACCGCGACCAGACCCGAGACCAGCCCGAGGATCAGGAAGGCCGGCAGTTCGGCATAGAACGACAACCCGCCCTTGTCGGGCAGGATGAACTCGGTCACCCCGCCGAACTCGATCCGGTTGATCACCGTGCCGGCCACCGCGGCGATCGCGATCGGACCGAAGGCATGGACGGCGAAATGCCGCAGCACCACCTCGAGCGCAAAGATCGCCCCGGCGATCGGCGCATTGAAGCTGGCCGAGACCGCACCGGCCACCGCGCAGCCGAGAAGATCGCGCCCGGTGATGCCGCCGGCATTGATCCGCGCCGAGACCCAGGTCGCGATCACCGCGGCGAGATGCACCACCGGCCCCTCGCGCCCCGATGAGCCGCCCGAGCCGAGGGTGATCAGCGAAGCGGCGGCCGAGGCAAGCCCGGCCCGCATCTCGACCCGGCCACCACGCAGCGCCGCGCCCTCGATCACGTCGGCGACCGCGCGCACCCGGCCGTCCGGGGTGAAGCGGTCAAGGATCAGCCCGACCACGAGGCCGCCGAGGATCGGGATCGCCAGCACCCACCACCACGGCAAGCCACCGGCGACCGAGGCAAGCTGCATGTCGTCGGTGCCGTAAAGCCGCGTCTGCAAGGCCGCGATGCCCTTGCGAAAGCCCAGTGCGGCAAACCCGGCGGCGATGCCGATCACCAGCGCCATCAGCCAGAAGGCCGCCGCGCCGGGTCCGTGCCGGTGCAGGCGCGACAGGACCGCGGACCGCCGGCCGCCGCTGGCCGGGATCGGGGCATCCTGTCCTTGCCGTGCCATCGCGCCCCCCTTCCGGCCCTGCCCCGCCCACGGTCGCGCATCGCGGCCGGCGGCCCACCTGCGCGCGGGTCTTTCGCAGCACCCGGACCTCGCCTAGGCTGGTGCGGCAACCTTTGAGCGAAAGACCGCCATGACCCATCAGGCAGCCCTTGAGGCGCTTTCCTCCCTTCTAGGCGATCGGCTGGTGCGCTCCAAGTCCGATCGCGATGCCCATGGCGCCAGCGAGGCCTGGTTCGCCGCCGCCCCGCCCGACGCCGTCGCCTACCCCGAGACCACCGCCGAGGTGGCGCAAGCGGTGGCGATCTGTGCCCGCCACGGCTGCCCGGTGGTGCCCTGGGGGGCGGGCAGTTCGCTTGAGGGCCACGCGCTGGCGATCCGCGGCGGGGTGAGCTTCGACATGGGCCGGATGAACCGGCTGCTGGCGGTCCGCGCCGGCGACATGCAGGCGGTGGTGCAGCCGGGGCTGACCCGCGAGGCGCTGAATGCCGAATTGCGCACCACCGGGCTGATGTTTCCGATCGACCCCGGCGCCAATGCAACGCTGGGCGGCATGGCGGCGACGCGGGCCTCGGGCACCACCGCGGTGCGCTACGGCACGATGCGCGACAATGTCATGGCGCTTGAGGTGGTGCTGGCCGACGGCAGGGTGATCCGCACCGGCTCGGGGGCGCGCAAATCCTCGGCGGGCTACGACCTGACCGGGCTTTTCACCGGATCGGAGGGCACCCTGGGGGTGATCACCGAACTGACGCTGCGCCTGCATGGCCAACCCGAGGCGATCACCGCGGCGACCTGCGCCTTCGCCGATTTCGCCGCCGCGGTCGATACCGTGATCGCCACCATCCAGACCGGCATCGGCGTGGCGCGGATCGAGTTCGTCGACGAGGCGATCGCGCGGATCTTCAACGCGCAAAGCGGTGCCGCGCTGCCCGAGGCCCCGCATCTTCTGGTCGAGTTTCACGGCTCCGAACAGTCGGTCGCCGAGGACGCCCGCCGCTTCGGCGAGATCGTCGCCGAGATGGGCGGCGCCGACTTCCGGTGGGCGACGACGACCGAGGACCGCGACCGGCTCTGGCAGATGCGCCACCGCGCCTATCCGGCCTGCATCGCTTCACGGCCCGGCTCGATCGGGCTGGTCACCGATATCTGCGTGCCGATCTCGCGCCTCGCCGAGGCGGTGGCCGAGACCCGCGCCGACATCACCGAAGCGGGCCTGATCGGGCCGATCCTCGGCCATGTCGGGGACGGCAACTTCCACGCGATCCTGCTGCTGGAACGCGGCAACGAGGGCGAACTGGCCCGGGCCAAGGCGATCGCCGAACGGCTGGCCGAACGGGCGCTGCGCCTTGGCGGCACGATGACCGGCGAACATGGCGTGGGCCTTGGCAAGCGCGGCCTGATGGCACGCGAACATGGCGTCGGGTGGGAGGTGATGGGGCGGATCAAGGCCGCCCTCGACCCCGCCGGCATCCTCAACCCCGGCAAGCTGGTGCCCGGCCCGGACTGAGGCGCGCGGGGCGGGCCCGGCGCAGCCCGGTGCCGGCGCAGCCCGGGTCAGACCCCCGCCGCCGCCCGCAACGACCGCACCCGGGCCGGCGGGATCGCCGCGATCTCGACCCCGGTGAAGACATGCAGCGTGCCGAGGTCATGGTCGATGACCGCGTGATCGCTGACCCAGCCGCCCATCATCAGATAGGTCCTGAGCAGCGGCGGCATCTGGGCGGCGGCGCGCCGCGGATCGGCGGGCCTGGTGCCAAGCCGGCGGGCGAAGGCAAAGACCCCCGGCGTCCCGTCCCCCCGCCCCTTGATCCCCGGCCCCTTGATCCCCGGCCCCTTGATCTCCGGCCGCCAGCGGCCCGGCGCCAGATGACCGGCGCGCAGCATCGCGAAAGTATCCAGATAGGCGCCGGCATCGGTGCCGGCAAACGAGGTGCAGCCAAACAGCATGCCGACCCCGCCGGCCAGGACCAGCCGCGTCAGCGCCGCCCAGGCCAGGCGCAGGACATCGGGATCGTGGTGGTCGGGATCAAGGCAGAAGCGCCCGACCTCGGCCATCGGCGCGCCGAACCGCGCCAGCGCCGCCAGATCGTAGAACTGCGCCGAATAGCTTTGCCCGATCTCGGCGCCACCGGCGAGCGGCAGGACCCGGAAGCAGCCGACCAGGGTCGCCGCCGGCATCGCCTCGATCAGCACATGGC
This sequence comes from Alphaproteobacteria bacterium HGW-Alphaproteobacteria-6, assembly GCA_002841115.1. Lineage (GTDB taxonomy): Bacteria > Pseudomonadota > Alphaproteobacteria > Rhodobacterales > Rhodobacteraceae > Albidovulum. Next base: position 34,717 of record PHEC01000023.1, read on the forward strand.
GGCAACGCCGGTCGAAGCGGTCGCAGTCGCGCGCAATGCCCTTCGCGGTCAGGCCGAAGGCCCGCGCCCGAAGCGCTTGCGCCCGCCGCAGATCCTGCGCTGTCGTGGCCAGCCGCGCCCGCAGGCGGCCGCGTTCGACGATCACCATCCGCCCCGCTCCCGGCATTTGCGCCGTGATGGCTTGGCGCCCGCCCGTCGGGCGCCTAGATTGATCGTGAGCCTAGCCGAATCCGGCGACCGCCGGGTGACAAAACGCGACAGGCCTGACCGAGGAAGGACCGCGTGATGCCGAAATCGTCCCCGCCCCCCGATGCTGGCCCCTATCCGACACCAGATCCGGCTCGGCATCCCGCCACGGCCCCGCGCCCTGATCTCGATGATGCCGAGTGGCGCGCGCGGCTGACCGATCTGGCCTACCGTGTCACCCGCCGCCATGCGACCGAGCGCCCGTTCAGCCATGACGATTTCCCCAAGGGGCCGGCGGTCTATCGCTGCATCTGCTGCGACGCGGTGCTGTTCGACGCCGCCGAAAAGTTCGAGTCCGGCACCGGCTGGCCCAGCTTCTGGCAGCCACGCAGCCCCGAAGCGGTGGGCCAGACCGAGGACCGCAGCTGGTTCATGCGCCGGACCGAGGTCCATTGCGCCGCCTGCGACGCCCATCTTGGCCATGTCTTTCCCGACGGGCCGCCGCCGACCGGGCTGCGCTACTGCATCAACGGCGTGGCGCTCAGGCATTGCCCCGAGCCAGGCTGACCCCGGCCCGCACCGACAGTCCGCTGGGCCTCAGTTGACGGGGCCTCAGTTGACGGGGCCTCAGTTGACGGGGTCTCAGTTGACCGGGCCTCAGTTGCCGCCGCCGAAGACCTGCCCGCCCGAGACATTGCCGATATTGCCCAGAAGCTGGCGCAGGAAGCTGACGCCCTTGATGTTGCTGTCGGTGACCCGGCGCGAGATGGCGACGACCTGGCCGTCCTGAAGGCCGAAACGCTCGACATTGCTGACCAGCCCCGCCTCGTCGAAACTGATCGCGACGACCTGGCGTTCCACCTCTTTCGGCGCGCGCATGCCGTAGTGGCGGAAACGGCTGCCGACGTAATACCAGGCCGACCCGGTCAGAAGCCCCGACGACGCCGGCCGGCCGACGGTCTGGCCGACGATCTCGCGGGTCGACTGGCCGACGACGATGCGCTCCAGTTCGTCCTCGCGCGGCACATAGCCGTGGTTGCGGTAGATCGGTGTGCAGGCCGCGACCGCGACCAGCATCAACGCGATCAACCCGCGCCGCGCCCCGGAACCGACCTTGCCCATCACCATCCTCTTGCCTTGCCGACCGAAGCCCACTATCGCGCTTATACCAAGGCGGGGCCCTGCTTCAAGGACCACCACAGCGCGCGGCCGCCCCCGCCCCGCCGCCAAGCAAGGACCCCGGCGATGCCGCGCAGCCCCGTCGCCCCGCATCCGATCCGCCTGACTGCCGGCGGCCGGCGCCGGGTGCAGCGGTTCGCGCTCTGCCCCGATGCCGGCGAACGGGCGGCCCTTGCCGCCGATCTCGGCATCGACGCGATCGGCCGGCTCGACTTTCGCGGCAGCCTGACCCCCGAGGGCCACAGCGACTGGCGGCTCGAGGCGGTGCTGAGCGCCAGCGTCGTGCAGCCCTGCGTCATCACCCTCGAGCCGGTGACCACGGCGATCCGCGAGACGGTGACGCGGCGCTATGTCGATGGCTGGCAGGAGCCGCGCGGCGACGAGGTCGAGATGCCCGACGACGACAGCGCCGAGCCGCTGCCCGATGCGGTCGATCCCGCACAGGTGATGGCCGAGGCGCTGGCGTTGGCGCTGCCGCTCTATCCGCGCCGGCCCGGCGCCGGCCTTGACACCGCCGAGTTCACCCCGCCCGGATCGGCCGGCGGCGCGGCGCTGCGCCGGCCCTTTGCCGGCCTCGCAGACCTTCTCGGCGGCGGCGGTGGCGGCGGTGATACCGGCGGTGATGCCAAAGGCGGGGCCGAGGACGACGACGGGGACGGCGCTGGCGGCGGGCCCGACGACGGCGGGCCGGCCGGCTGAATCCGCTTCCGTGCCGCACCCTGCCAGGCGGCGCGACACCCGCAGAAAACACTTGCGCCCGACCAGAATCGCAGTATGTTCCCGGCCTCGCTTGAATGTTGGGGTCGCACCCGGTCGCAGTCTGGCAACCAGTGACGGAACCGCACGAACACCGGGGCGCCGCGCCCCCTTTGCCCGAGGTTGAGACATGGCTGTCCCCCAGAACCGGACCACACGGTCGCGCCGCAACATGCGCCGTTCGCATGATGCTCTGGTCGCGGCCAATCCGAACGAATGCCCGAACTGCGGCGAGCTGAAGCGCCCGCACCACGTCTGCGGCGCCTGCGGCCATTACGCCGACCGGGAAGTTGTCGCGATGACCACCGAGGTCGATCTGGACGAAGACGCGGCCTGAGGGCCGCGCGCGGGCTGCGGGAAACATGTCGCAAGGGCGCGATCCGGGGGCCACGGCCCCGATCTCAGGCGCCGCCGGCGGTTCCGTGGTGATATCGGTCGACGCCATGGGCGGCGACAACGGCCCGGTGGCCGTGGTGGCCGGCCTTGCCGATTCGGCCCGCCAGAATCCCGGCGTCTCCTATATCCTGCACGGCCCCGACGCGGAATTGTCGCGCCTGGTCGCGCGCCAGCCGGCGCTGGCCGGGCGCTGCACCATCCGCCATGCCGCCGGCGTGGTGGCGATGACCGACAAGCCCAGCCATGTCATGCGCCACGGCGGGGGCACCTCGATGTGGTCGGCGATCGACAGCGTGCGCGCCGGCGAGGCCGCCGCCGCGGTCAGTTGCGGCAATACCGGCGCGCTGATGGCGCTGAGCATGATCCGGCTGCGCAAGCTGCCCGGCGTCAACCGCCCGGCGATCGCCGCACTCTGGCCCTCGCGCAATCCCGGCGGCTTCAACCTCATTCTCGATGTCGGCGCCGATGTCCGCGCCGAGGCGACCGATCTCACGCAATTCGCGCTGATGGGGGCATCCTATGCCCGCAACGGCCTTGGCATCGCCCGGCCGCGGATCGGCCTGCTGAACGTCGGGACCGAGGATCACAAGGGCCGGGCCGAGTTGAAACAGGCGCATGAGATGATGCCGGCCACCGCCGAGGCCGGCGATTTCGACTATGTCGGCTTCGTCGAGGGCAGCGACCTGCCCTCTGCCCGCGTCGATGTGCTGGTCACCGACGGCTTTACCGGCAATGTCGCGATCAAGACCGGCGAGGGCACCGCCAAGCTGATCAGCGATTTCCTGCGCGAGGCCTTCAACGTCGGCATCCTGTCGCGCTTTGCCGCCCTCCTGGCGCTTGGCTCGCTCGGCCGGCTGAAGCGGCGGATCGATCCGCGCCGGCAGAACGGCGGGGTGTTCCTGGGGCTGAACGGCACCGTGGTCAAGTCGCATGGCTCGGCCGATGCGACCGGCGTCTCGGCCGCGATCCGGCTGGCGATCACCCTGGCGCGGTCGGGCTTTCAGGACCGGCTTGCGGCACGGGTTGCCTCGGCGGCGCGGGCAAGGCAGGATGCGGCAGGGGACGGGGAAACGGGCGGACCATCCGAATGACATTGCGTGCCGTGGTGCGGGGCGTCGGCCACTACCTGCCGGCGCGTGTGGTGCCGAATACCGAGTTCGAGGACCGGGTCGATACCAGTGACGAGTGGATCCGCGCCCGCACCGGGATCGAGCGGCGCCATTTCGCCGCCGAGGGCGAGACGACCTCGGACATGGGCGCCGCGGCGGCGCTGGCGGCGCTGGCCGATGCCGGCATGGCGGTCGACGAGGTCGACGCGATCATTCTCGCGACCTCGACGCCGGATCTGACCTTCCCCTCGGCCGCGACCATGGTGCAGGCCCGGATCGGCATGAAGCGGGGCTTTGCCTTCGACGTGCAGGCGGTCTGCGCCGGCTTCGTCTTTGCCCTGGCCAATGCCAATGCGCTGATCCTGTCGGGTCAGGCCCGGCGCATCCTGGTGATCGGCGCCGAGACCTTCTCGCGCATCCTCGATTTCACCGACCGCGGCACCTGCGTGCTGTTCGGCGACGGCGCCGGCGCGGTGGTGATCGAGGCGGCAGAGGGCGGCGGCGGGTCGGACGACCGCGGCATCCTCGCCACCGACCTGCACAGCGACGGCAGCTTTCGCGACCTGCTCTATGTCGATGGCGGGGTCTCGACCACCGGCACCGCCGGGCATCTGCGGATGCAGGGCAACGCGGTCTTCCGCCACGCGGTCGAGAAACTGGCCGCCACCGCCCACGCCGCACTCGACAAGGCCGGGCTTGGCCCCGCCGATGTCGACTGGATCGTGCCGCATCAGGCCAACCTGCGCATCATCGCCGCCACCGCCAGCCGGATGCAGGTGCCGATGGAGCGGGTGGTGGTCACGGTCCAGGATCATGGCAACACTTCTGCCGCATCGATTCCCCTCGCGCTGTCGGTCGGCAAGGCGCGCGGCCAGATCAAGACCGGCGATCTACTGGTCACCGAGGCGATCGGCGGTGGCCTCAGCTGGGGTTCGGTCGTCCTGAGGTGGTGAAAAGCCGCTTGAAAGCCCATCTCCAAGCCGTTGATATTGACTCGGAAATTCATTGCCCTCATCCTCTCCGAAACAACCGGAGGACCGAGATGAGCGACAAGACCCTGACGCGCATGGATCTGAGCGAGGCGGTGTTTCGCGCGGTCGGCCTGTCGCGCAACGAATCGGCGATGCTGGTCGAGGGCGTGCTGCAGCACATGTCCGACGCGCTCGCCCGTGGCGAGACGGTCAAGATCTCGTCCTTCGGCACCTTTTCGGTGCGCGACAAGGCGGCGCGGATCGGCCGCAACCCCAAGACCGGCGACGAGGTGCCGATCAACCCGCGCCGGGTGCTGTCGTTCCGTCCCTCGCATCTGATGAAGGATCGGGTGGCAGCCGGCAACGCCGGGAACGGCCGGGGCTGAGGCACAGGCGCATGGCAAAGTCGGCCGAGGCCTTCCGAACGATCAGCGAAGTGTCCGACTATCTGGAAACCCCGGCCCATGTGCTGCGGTTCTGGGAAAGCCGGTTCACCCAGATCAGGCCGGTCAAGCGGGCCGGCGGGCGGCGCTATTACCGCCCGGCCGACATGGCGCTCTTGAGCGGCATCAAGAAGCTGCTGCATGACGATGGCCTGACCATCCGCGGCGTCCAGAAGATCCTCAAGGAACAGGGTGTCCGCCATGTCGCGGATCTGGGCGGCCTGCCCTTCACCGACACCGACGCCGACGACGAGGTCGCCAGGGCGACGCGCGAGGCGGCTGGCGCGCCCGGGTCGAACAGCGCAATGATGCCTGACGACGCGAAGGCCGCCGCGGTGGCGGCCGCCGAAACCGATGCGACCGGCGATCTTTTCACGATGCGACCGGCGCCGCGCGCCGATGTCTCACCCGGCGCCGCGATGCGCGCGGCGATCGGCCGCAAGGGCGCCGCGCCCGGCGGCGATGCCCCCGAGGCGCCGATGCAGGTCGATGTGCCAACCCTGCCCGAGGAGCGGGGCGCGACCCTGCACCGCCTTGCCGGCGCCGCGGCTGACACCGCATCCGCAACGAGCGATGACGCCGCGACCGGCGCGGACCTGACCCCGGACCCGGCCGCGACCCGCACGGGCGCGGATCGCCAGCCGGCGGCGGTGCTGCTGCGCGCCATGGATGCCCTGCGCGCGCGCGACAAGAAGAGCGAGTTGAAATCCGTCTACCTGCGGCTCAGCGACCTGCGCAGCCGGCTGTCGCGCGGCACCGGCCCCAACCCCGACGGCTGAGCGCCGGGCCCGGCGCCCGGGTTGCGCGGGCTGCCGGCCGGCCCGCAAGCGGCGCGTTTTGGCGCTTGCCCCCGCCCCCGCAATCGGCCTATACCGCGCCGGTGTCGGGCCGTGGCGCAGCCTGGTTAGCGCGTCCGTCTGGGGGGCGGAAGGTCGTGAGTTCGAATCTCACCGGCCCGACCAAAAGCGAAAACGCCCATCCCGCCAAGGGGGTGGGCGTTCGTGCAATCGGGGGGGCGGATGAGCGCGGGCATGACCGAAACCGCGGCGGCGACCGATGCGGGCACCGGCGTTCTGGCCGACCGGGCGATCGGCGATCTGATCGCGGCCGGCGCCATCGCTGCCGACCCCGCGGTGACCGGCGCCCAGATCCAGCCGGCCAGCCTCGACCTCAGGCTCGGCACCGTCGCCTACCGGGTGCGCGCCTCTTTCCTGGCCGGCCAGGGCGTCAGCGTCGCCGCGCGGATCGCCGAGTTCGAGATGCACCGGATCGATCTGACCGCCGGGGCGGTGCTGGAAAAGGGCTGCGTCTATGTCGTGCCGCTGATCGAGCGGCTGAGCCTGCCGCCGGGGATCGGCGCGGTCGCCAATGCCAAAAGCTCGACCGGGCGGCTTGATCTTCTGACCCGCACCATCACCGATGGCGGGACCGAGTTCGACCGCATCCCCGAAGGCTACAGCGGCCCGCTTTACGCCGAGATCTGCCCGCGCTCTTTCTCGGTGCTGGTGCGGCCGGGGATGCGGCTGAACCAGATCCGCTTTCGCCGCGGCCATGCGGTGCTGCCGGACCGCGATCTGGCCGCGCTGCACCGTGCCTCGCCACTGGTCAGCGGCACGGCGGTGATCTCCGAGGGCCTCGGCTTTTCCGTCGATCTGAGGCCGGCGGCGGGCGATCTTCTCGGCTACCGGGCCAAGCCCCATGCCGGGGTGATCGACCTTGACCGGATCGGCCACTACCCGCCCGCCGACTTCTGGGAAGAGATGCGTTCGCGCGAGGGCCGGATCATCCTTGATCCCGGCGCCTTCTATATCCTCGTCTCGCGCGAGGCGGTGACGATCCCGCCCGATTTCGCCGCCGAGATGGCGCCCTATCTCGCCATGGTCGGCGAGTTCCGGGTGCATTACGCCGGCTTCTTCGACCCCGGCTTCGGCTGGGCCGAGGCCGGTGGCGCCGGCTCGCGCGGGGTGCTGGAAGTGCGCTGCCACGAGGCGCCCTTCGTGCTTGAGCACGGCCAGGTGGTGGGCCGGCTGGTCTACGAGCGGATGGCAGCAAGGCCCGAGCGGCTTTACGGCGCCGGCATCGCCTCGAACTATCAGGGTCAGGGGCTGAAGCTGGCCAAGCAGTTCCGCGCCGGCTGAGGGCGCAGAGGCGGGCCTCAGCGGGCTGCTGAAAAGGGCTTCGGGCAGTGTCTGGCGAGGAAACTTTCCCGCCCCGCCACCCGATCCTGGCGGAGGGTCGCGCCCGACCCTGGGTGGGCGCTTTGGCACGCTGGGGCTGCGGTGCTTTATGCCAGCCAGGCCCTTCCAACCGTTGAGCAATTTGCATAGGTGCCATGCGCCCTCCCGCCGGGAGGGTCGGGCGCGGCCCGGGCTGGTCGCCCGGGCCAGAGCATGTGGGGGGCGTGGCGAGGAACAGATTTCCGATCTCAAGGGTGAAACCGGCCGGAGGCGTGACTTTTTCGGCAGCCTGTTAGAGCATGTCGCGCAAAAGTGGGAACCGGTTTTGCGCTCCTCGGACAGGCGAAATCAGAAGGTTGGAGTGGGTCGCGTGAATGCGAATGAACGCGATCCGCGTTCCTCGCCGGTCATGTCTTCGCGCGCCTTGCCCTTGCCGGCAACCGCATCGATGCCGTGATCGACGCCAAGCCGGACCAGCCTGTTGACCACGGATTTCACCACCATGTTGATAATCCGGTCGAGAGTCATCGGCCAGGTTCCTTTCAATCCTCAAAAAGTTCGTCCTGATCCGGGTCTTCGGCGGGATCGTCGCCATCGTCCTCGCCGCCGTCGTCCGCGCCGCCGGGCAGGACAGAGCCGGGCAGCGGCCGGCTTTCCAGAAGGCCGGCCGCGCGCAATTCCTTCAGCCCCGGCAGGTCGCGCGCCGATTCCAGGCCGAAATGATCGAGGAAGCCCTCGGTCACCACGAAGGTCACCGGCCGGCCCGGGGTCATCCGGCGGCGGCCGAAGCGGATCCAGTCCAGTTCCAGCAACTGGTCGATGGTGCCGCGGCTGACCGCGACGCCGCGGATCTCCTCGATCTCGGCGCGGGTGACCGGCTGGTGATAGGCGATGATCGCCAGGGTCTCGATCGCGGCGCGGCTCAGCTTGCGGGTCTCGACGGTTTCCTTGTGCATCAGAAAGCCGAGGTCGGGCGCGGTGCGGATCGCCCAGGCGTCGCCGATGCGCTGGATGGTCACGCCGCGCCCCTCGTAGCGCCGGCGCAGGGCGGCCAGCGCCTCGGCCGGGTCGGCGCCATGCGGCATCCGCGCCGCCAGTTCGGCCACCGTCACCGGATCGGCCGCGGCAAAGAGGATCGCCTCGACCATGCGCTCCTGCTCGGCCATCGGCGGGGCGGCGAACAGGCTTTTCTCGGGCTCTTCGGGCAGGGTCATGGCGTCTTCCGGCGGATCGCGATCGGCGAGAAGCTTTCGGCCTGCCTGAGCTCGATCTGGCCCTGGCGCACCAGTTCGAGCGAGGCCGCGAAGGTCGCCGCGGTGGCCGAGCGGCGGCGGCGCGGATCGCCGTCCCAGCCTTCGGGCAGGTAGCTGGCCAGATCGGTCCAGTCGCCGGCGAAACCGATCATCGCGCGCATCCGCTCCAGCGCCTGCTCCATGGTGAAGACATGGTCGCGGTCCATCGCATAGGGGCGGAAATCGTCGCGGGTGCGGATCCGCGCATAGGCCTGCATCAGGTCAAGCAGCGTCGCGGTATGGCGCAGGGTCCGGGTCCGCGCCACCGTCTCGGGCAGGCCGCGCACGAAGAAGTCGCGGCCCTTCTGGTCGCGCGCCATCAGCCGCGCCGCCGCCTCGCGCATCGCCTGAAGCCGCTCGAGCTGGAAGGCGAGATGGGCGGCCATCTCGGCCCCGCTCGGGCCATCGTCGGTCGGGTCCGGCGGCAAGAGAAGGCGCGATTTCAGGAAGGCGAGCCAGGCCGCCATGACCAGATAATCCGCCGCAAGTTCGATCCGCAGGAACTTGGCATCATTGACGAAACGCAGATACTGCTCGGCCAGTTGCAGGACCGAGACGCGGCGCAGGTCGACCTTCTGGCTGCGCGACAGGCTGAGCAGAAGGTCAAGCGGCCCCTCGTAGCCGTCGACATCGACGATCAGCGCCTCGGCGGCGAGACGGGCGCCGACCGCGCCGCCGTCGTCGGTGAAGGGGGTCGGATCAGCCATGCGCCGCCTCGCTCAGGATCGCGGCAAGTTCGGCCGCGAGGGCGGCGCTGTCAATGGCCTCGGGCCGGGCGGCGTCGCGCCGCGCAAGGGCGGCGGCGGCGCGGCGCAGGGCGGCATCGCCCAGCCGGCCGGCGGCCTCGACCACCGCCGCGGCCTCGTCGCGCTCACCGTTGCAATGCAGTGCCAGGTCACATCCCGCCCGGATCGCCGCCCCGGCCCGCGCGCCGATCGGCCCCGACAGCGCCTGCATCGACAGATCGTCGCTGAGCAGGAGACCGCCAAAGCCGATCGCCTCGCGGATCAGCGCGATCACCGCGGCCGAGGCGGTGGCCGGCCGGTCCGGATCGACGGCGTCCAGCACGATATGGCCGGTCATCGCCACCGGCAGGTCGGCCCGCGCCGCGAAATCTGTCGTCTCCAGCTCGGCAAGCGGGGCCGCGACGCGCGGCAGGTCGTGATGGCTGTCGACCACGGCGCGGCCATGGCCGGGCAGGTGCTTCAGCACCGGCAGCACCCCGCCGGCCAGAAGCCCCTCGGCCGCAGCGCGGGCCGCCGCGGTGACGGTCGCGGCATCGCGGCCAAGGCAGCGGTTGGCGAGGAAGGGGTGGGTCGCGAGGCCGGCGATATCGGCGACCGGCGCGCAATCGACATCGATCCCGACGGCGCGCAACTCCTCGGCGATCAGCCGGTAGCGCAGCCACAGGCCGCGCGCCGCCATCCCCGGCCGCGACCGCGCGACCTGATCGAGGGGCGCCAGCCATTCGCGCCAGTGCGGCGCGCGCAGCCGCTGCACCCGCCCGCCCTCCTGATCGATCATCACCGGGGCATCGCGGCCAACCGCGGCGCGCAGATCATCGGTCAGGCGACGCAACTGGTCGGGGGTCTCGACGTTGCGGGCAAAGAGGATGAAGCCCCAGGGGTCGGCCTCGCGGAGGAATGCGGCCTCGTCCGGACCAAGATGCGGGCCTTCGCAGCCCAGGACCACGGCCGAGACCGAGAGCGTAGCGGGGGCGCCCTGCCCGGGGTCGTCCGGGGCCGGACCCGGCGCCGCATCGCCCATCAGCGCGCCTGCGCCGGCACGCATTCCGCGCCATCGGCCATCAGCGCATCGCAAAAGCGGCGCGCCTCGGCGATATCGTCAAAGCCCGCGACCCGCAGCCGGTAAAAGGTCTGGCCCTCGCGCACGGCCGGCTCGATCACCCGGCGCTTGTCGTCCAGAAGGGCGCCGAACCGGGCCGCGGCACGATCCCATTCGGCGCGCGCCGAACCGGCATCGGCGAAGGTGCCGATCTGCACCAGCCTGGTGCCCGGCGCCAGATCCTCGGGCGCGACATCGAGGGCGGGTGCCGGGGCAAAGGCGGCCGCCACTGCCGCGGCGGCGGCTTCAGCCATCGCATCGGTGGCCGTCGCATCGGTGGCCATCGCATCGGGGGCTTCGGCGGCACTGACGCTGGCCAGACGCAGCGGGCCGGCAGCCGAACGGGTCGCCGGGCGGGCCACCGGACGGGGCGAGCGGGCGAGGCCGGGAACATCGGCGGCAAGCACGGCAGCCGGCGCCGCCCCTGCATCCTCCGCCGCACCGGCCGCCGCACCGGATGGCACCGGCTCGATCGCCGCCTCGACCGGCCCGTCGGGCAGGGGTTCGCTGATCCGCGCCGTCAGCGGTGCGGCCGGCTGAAAGGCGGAAGGCAGGGCAGCTTGCGGCGCGGTCGCCGCCGTGGCCGCGCTGTCCAGTCCGGGGCGACCCACCGACCCGGCGCTTGCGGCAATGCCGGCGCTCATCGGCTGATCCTCCTCGGCCAGGCCGGTGGCCGGCGGGGCCAGCGTCATCGAGTCTTCGGGGGCGGCGGCGATGCCCTCGGCCGAGACCGAGTTGACCGCCATGCCCTGATGCAGCGCCAGTTCGCCGCCCGGTTCCTCCGGCGCGACCCGCGCCGGCCCGGCAAGCGCGCGGATCACCGGAATCCCGGTCACGTCGCGCACCGCAAGCCGGTAACCCCAGACCCCGAGCCCGAGGATCAGCGCGACCGAGGTCAGCGCCCCGGCGCCGTTGACCAGACGTTGCAGCCGCGCCGGCAGCGGATGCGGATGCGTCCCCTCCGGATCGGCGCCGCGCGATGCGGTCCGCATCGGGCGACCGGCCCCGAGCGGCGCGAACCTGCCGGCCGCACCGGCGCGCGGGCCGGCGAAATCGTCGAAGTCGTCGAAGTCGTCGAAGTCGATATCCGCCATGCTCTGCCTCGCTCGATCGCGCAGGGCCGGCACCGCGGGGGGAACCCCCGGACGCCGCGACACCCGCCTTGCCTGCCTCGCCCGGGGTGCAGCGCCTGTTGATCAGCGCATTTCTTCCGCCGGGGTCACGCCAAGGATACCAAGACCGGTGGAAATGACAACGCCCACGGCCCGGGCCAGGGCGATTTTGGCCTGGCTCGTGGCATGATCGTCCTGCACGAAGCGCAACGAGGCATCCTCGTTGCCGCGATTCCAGTGCGCGTGCAGGTCCGAGGCGAGTTCATAAAGGTAAAAGGCGATCCGGTGCGGTTCCTGCCCGCGCGCCGCGATCTCGACCAGGCGCGGCCATTCGGCGATCTTGCGGGCCAGGCCGATCTCGGCCTCATGCGACAGTTGGGCCAGATCGGCGCCGGCGAGCGTGGCATCATCGGCGGCAATCCCCGCCTCTTGCGCGCGGCGGATCACCGAACGGATCCGGGCATGGGCGTATTGCACATAGAAGACCGGGTTGTCCCGGGACTGTTCCAGCACCTTGTCGAAGTCGAAGTCGAGGGCCGCATCGTTCTTGCGGGTCAGCATCACGAAGCGGGTGACATCGGCGCCGGCCTGTTCGACCACGTCGCGCAGCGTCACGAAGGTGCCGGCGCGTTTCGACATCTTGAAGGGCTCGCCGTTCTTCCACAGCTTGACCAGCTGGATCAGCTTGACTTCCAGGGGCACCCGCCCGCCCGAGAGCGCCGAGACCACCGCCTTCAGCCTTTTGACATAGCCGCCGTGGTCGGCACCCAGCACGTCGATCAGAAGGTCGAAGCCGCGCGTCACCTTGTCGTAGTGATAGGCGATGTCGGGGGCGAAATAGGTCCAGCTGCCGTCGGATTTCTTCACCGGCCGGTCGACATCGTCGCCATGCGCGGTCGAGCGGAACAGCGTCTGCTCGCGTTCCTCCCAGTCCTCGGGCAGCTTGCCCTTCGGCGCCTCGAGCGTGCCTTCGTAGATGAGATCCATGCCGCGCAGGGTCTCGATCGCCGCCTCGATCCGGCCGGTGCCATAAAGCGCCTTTTCCGAGGAATAGACATCCATGGTGACGCCGAGCAAAGCCAGGTCGGCGCGGATCATCGCCATCATCGCCTCGGTGGCGAAATCACGGATATCGGCCAGCCAGTCGGATTCCGGCCGATCGATCAGGCTGTCGCCGTATTTCGCCTTCAGCGCCTCGCCGACCGGGATCAGGTAGTCGCCGGGGTAAAGACCCTCGGCGATCTCGGGCGACAGGCCGTTGGCCTCGCGGTAGCGCTCATAGGCGGAACGGGCCAGCACATCGACCTGACCGCCACCATCGTTGATGTAGTATTCGCGCGTCACCCGGTGGCCGGCGAAATCCAGAAGGGCGGCCAGCGCATCGCCGAAGACCGCGCCCCTGACATGGCCGACATGCATCGGCCCGGTCGGGTTGGCCGAGACGAACTCGACATTGACGCTGCGGCCCCGGCCGATGTCGGAACGGCCGAAATCGCCGCCCGCCGTCAGCACGCCGCGAACCAGGCCCTGCCACAGCCCGGACGCGAGGCGCAGGTTGAGAAAGCCGGGGCCGGCGACCTCGGCCGAAGTGATGCGCGGATCGCCGGTCAATTGCGCGGCCAGCGCCTCGGCGATGGCGCGCGGGGCAAGGCCGGCGGGCCTGGCCAGAACCATCGCGGCATTGGTCGCCATGTCACCATGGGCCGCGTCACGCGGCGGCTCGACCGCCACCGCGCCCAGATCGAGCCCGGCGGGCAGCGCGCCGGCCAGCGTCATGGCGTCAAGCGCCTCGATGACGAGGCTGCGGATGTCGGCAAAGAGGTTCATCGTCAGGTTCCTTCCGTCGGCTTCGCCATGCCAGAGGCATCCGGCCCCGTCAATCCTGCCGGCACGCCGCGCCTGCCCCTGACGACGGCCGGGGGCAGGCGGTGCCGGGTTCGGGATGTGCCGGAGTCTAGCAAGCTGCCGAAAAAGAAACGCGGCCAGTGTCTGGCGGGGAAACTGTTCCTGTCGCGCTATCTGATCCTGGCACCGAGGGACGCGCCCGACCTTGGGGGGCGCTTTGCCACGCCGGGGTTGCGGTGCTTTATGGTAGTCAAATCACTCCAACCGTCGAGCAATCTGCGGCAGTGCAAGGCGCCCTCCCGCCGGGAGGGTCGGGCGCGGCCCGGGCTGGTCGCCCGGGCCAGGGCTTGTGGGAAGTGTAGCGAGGAACGGTTTTGCGATCTCAAGGTTGAAACCGGGTGCACGCATGTCTTTTTCGGCAGCCTGTCAGGCGGCTCAGACCGCCGCGCGGGCGGCAATCGCCCTCATCGCCTGGTGAAGGTTATGCACCGCCGTGCCCGCCATCGAGCGGAAGACCATGATCTGGAAGGACTGCGGCCCCTCGCGCAGCAGCACCGCCATCATATGGCCAAGCCCGGTCCGCGCCACCGCGCCCTCGGGGAAGGCGGCGGGGCGCAGGTCAAGCGCGATCAGGCGCGCCAGCACCGCCTCGGCCCCCGGCCCTTCGAGATGCATCCGCGCCCAGCCGTCCGACTGATCTGTGAGTGCCGCGATCCCGGCCAGCCCCTCGGGCGCGGCGCCGATCAGGAAAGCCTGGTCGCGCCCGGCCCAGAAGCAGGCGGCATCGCCGGCGCGGACCGACTGCCCGGGGCCGGGCCAGCCGAGGCCCATGGCCTTCAGCGCCGCCGCCACGGCGTCCTGCCGGCCATCGAAGGGCGCGACAGAGGTGATGCAGGCGAAGGGCAATTCGCCCAGCGTCACGTCCTGCGTGGCCACCGGCAAAAGCCCCTCGCAGGCCGTGGTCTCGATCAGGCTAGCCACGCGCGCGTCCTCCCTCGGGGTCGAAGAAGACCGGATCGGTCACCTCGCACAGAACCTCGGCCTTGCGCAGATGATCGACAAGACGCACCCGGGTGCCGATCCGCGCCCGCCCGTCCCTCAGAAAGCCAAGCGCCAGATGCGAGCCGAGCGTCGGCGACCAGCAGGCCGAGGTGACGTAGCCGCGGTCATTGGCCGAAACCGCCTCGGCCGCCTCGTCGAAAAGATGCGCGCCGGCGGCAATGGCGCGATCGGCCGCAACCGGCCTGAGGCCGACAAGCTGCTCGCGCTCGGGGCCCGAGAGGCCGGGCCGCGTGCTTGCCGCCTTGCCGATGCAGTCCTTCTTGCCGCTCACCATCGCCTGCAAGCCGATGTCGAAGGCGGTGACCCTTCCGTGGATCTCGGCATGGGTGACAAAGCCCTTCTCGATCCTCAGGACATTCAGCGCCTCCATCCCGTAGGCGCCGCCGCCAAGGCTTTCGGCCCGCGCCACCAGATCGCGCCAAAGCGCCGCGCCGTAGCGGGCCGGCACCGCGACCTCAAAGCCCAACTCGCCCGAGAACGAGATGCGAAAAAGCCGCGCCGCCACACCCATCAGGCGGACCTCGCCGCAGGCGAGGAAGGGAAAGGCCGCACCGTCGATCGGCTCTGCAAGGACGGAGTTCAGCAGATCGCGCGCCAGCGGGCCGGCAACGGCGAACTGCGCCCAGGCCTCGGTGACCGAGATCATCCGCAGATCCCAGTCGTGGCAATGCGCCTGCTGGACAAAGTCGAGGTGCCGCATCACCTGCCCGGCGGCGGCGGTCGTCGTGGTCATCAGATAATGGCCCGGCCCGAGGCAGGCGGTGGTGCCGTCGTCCATCACCATCCCGTCCTCGCGCAGCATCAGCCCATAGCGGACCCGTCCGGGCTTCAGTGTCGAGAAGGTATTGCTATAGACCAGATCGAGAAAACGGCCCGCGTCCGGGCCCTGGATGTCGATCTTGCCCAGCGTCGAGACATCGCAGACCCCGACCCTGTCGCGCACCATCGCCACTTCGCGGTCGCAGGCCTCGCGCCAGGTCGCCTCGCCGGGGCGCGGGAAATACGAGGGGCGATACCACAGGCCCGCCTCGATCATCGGCGCGCCACGCTCGCGCGCGGCGCGGTCCGAGGTGGTCAGGCGCTTGGGCGCGAAACCCCTGCCCTGCCCGCCGGCCCCCAGCGCCGCGATCGAGACCGGCACGTAAGGAGGGCGGAAGGTGGTGGTGCCGGTCTCGGCGATGCCGCGTCCGGTCGTCTCGGCGAGGATAGCGAGTGCCGTGACGCTGGAATTCTTGCCCTGGTCGGGCGCCATGCCCAGCGTGGTGTAGCGCTTCATGTGCTCGACCGAGGCGAAATTCTCCTGCGCCGCCAGCCGCACATCCTTTGTCGTCACGTCATTGGCAAAGTCGAGCCAGGCGCGGTGCGTCGCGCCCGGCACCTCCCAGTAGGCGCGGATGCGGACCGCGCCGTCCTCGGCCTCGGGCAGATCGACCGGGGCGGCCTTGAACCCAAGGTCGTCAAGCACCGCCGCCGCCGCCGCCAGGCCCTCGGCAAGGCAGGCCTGCGTCGAGAAGGCACCGTTCGCCGCCCCGGCGACGCGCATCCCCGGCACCATGCCGGGCTTCGGCACGAAGGCGGCGATATCCTCGCGCCAGACCGGGCGGCCGTTCATGTGGCAGGCCAGATGCAGCGCCGGGTTCCAGCCGCCCGAGACAGCCAGACAGTCGCTGGCGATGCGCGAGACGCGACCCTCGCGGTCGGCGATGACGACCTCGCGCAGGGACTGCCGGCCGACCGTGTCGATCACCCTTGCGCCGGCGTGGACCGGGAAGTCGCCGGCCATCGCCACATCCTCGCGCACGTCGACCAGCGCGGCAATCCGCACGCCGGCGGCGACAAGGTCGCGCGCGGTCCGGTGGCCATCGTCGTTGTTGGCGAAGACCGTCACCGACCGCCCCGCCGCCACGCCCCAGCGGTTGAGATAGCCGCGCACCGCACCCGCCGTCATGATCCCCGGCCGGTCGTTGTTCGCAAAGGCGATCTGGCGCTCATGGGCGCCGCCGGCAAGCACCGCGCGCCGCGCCACGATCCGCCAGAAGCACTCGCGCGGCAGGTCCTCGGAGGGGTTCGCGACATGCAGCC
Organism: Alphaproteobacteria bacterium HGW-Alphaproteobacteria-6; assembly: GCA_002841115.1. Lineage (GTDB taxonomy): Bacteria > Pseudomonadota > Alphaproteobacteria > Rhodobacterales > Rhodobacteraceae > Albidovulum. The sequence continues at coordinate 51,172 of PHEC01000023.1, forward strand.
CCACCCGCTCCAATGCGCCGTAGGTGCCGCCGTCATAGGCCCCGGTGACCGTGGTGCGGGTCATCAGCCGGACATTCGCCATGGCCCCAAGCTCTGCCAGCACCGCGCCCGCCCAGTCCGCCCCGGCACGGCCGGCGACCTCATGGCTTTCCAGCAGCAGCCGCCCGCCCATGCGGCTGTCCTCGTCGGCAAGGATCACCTCGGCCCCGGCCCGCGCAGCACCCAGCGCAGCCATCAGTCCGGCGGGGCCGGCGCCGATGACCAGCAGGTCGCAAAAGGCCCAGGCCTTCTCGTAGGCCTCGTCATTCGACCGGCCCGACAGAGCGCCAAGCCCGGCGGCGCGGCGGATCAGCGGCTCGTAGAGACGTTCCCAGAAGGCGCGCGGCCACATGAAGGTCTTGTAGTAGAAGCCCGCGCCGAAGAATGGCGCGAAAAGGTCGTTGACCGCCATCAGGTCGAGACCGAGCGAGGGCCAGGCATTCTGGCCGCGCGCCTCCAGCCCGCCGTGGATCTCCTGCACGGTCGCACGGACATTCGGCACCGCACGCGCGCCACGACCCACCGTGACCAGCGCATTCGGCTCTTCCGCGCCGGTTGTCATCACGCCGCGCGGGCGATGATACTTGAACGACCGGCCGAAGAGCCGCACCCCCGAGGCCAGCAGCGCCGAGGCCAGCGTGTCGCCGGCAAAGCCGGTGTAGTCGCGCCCGTCAAAGCGAAAGCCGATCGTCGCGGACCCGTCGACAAGACCCTTGCCGGCGATCCTCATGGCCGCTCTCCGCCGGTCGCGGCCCCGGGCTTCGCCGGCACCTCGCGCAGATCGCCCTCCTGATAGACGAACTTGCCGACCTGCCGTTGCCGGGCGGTCAGAAGCGCGGTCTGCAGGATCCGGTGGCTGACGGTGTCGCGGGTGACCACGATCCAGGCCGAACAACCGATCTCGTGATACCACAGGTCACGGGTCTCGCCGGCCGGGTTGTCGCGCAGATGCAGATAGTCGTCCCAGGCATCCAGTGCTGCACCCGCGTCCGGGCGGTCGGCATAGACCTCGGCACCGTAGTAATGGAACTCGCGCCGGTCGCGGTCACCGCAAAGCGGGCAGGTCAGGCGCATCGGGCGATCTCCCGGCGACGGCGCGCGTCAAGGGGCGCTGCCCCTCGGCCTGCGGCCTCACCCCGAGGTATTTCGGGCAAGGTGAAAGCGGCCGCGGCTTTCATCTTGGCCCAAATACCTCCGCCGGAGGCATCCGCGGGTGCGGCCGGGCGGGCGGGTGCGGAACGGGCGGCGACGGTCATGGCATGTCCTCAATGCAGGTTGTGCTGGCTGCCGGTGCCTTCCTCGTCGAGGAGATGGCCGGTGGCGAAACGGTCGAGACGGAAGCGGCGGGCGACGGGGTGGGCCTCGCCGGTGGCCATCAGATGGGCCATGCACCATCCGCTCGCCGGAACCGCCTTGAAGCCGCCGTAGTTCCAGCCGGCATCGAGGTAGAGCCCCTCGACCGGGGTCTTGTCGATGATCGGCGAGCCGTCGGGCGTCATGTCCATGATCCCGCCCCAGGCGCGCAGCACCTTCGCCTTGCCGATCATCGGCATCAGCGTCATGCCCGCCTCCATCACATGTTCGACCATCGGCAGGTTGCCGCGCGCCGCATAGGACGCGTAGAAATCGAGGTCGCCGCCGAAGACGAGGCCGCCCTTGTCGGACTGGCTGATATAGAAATGCCCCATGCCGAAACTGACCACATGGTCGATCACAGGCTTCAGCCCCTCGGTGACGAAGGCCTGCAGGATATGGGATTCGATCGGCAGCCGCATCCCGGCCATGGCCGCGACCTGACTTGACCGCCCCGCCACGATAATCGCCACCTTCTTGGCCCGGATCGATCCCCGCGTGGTCTGCACCCCGGTCACATGGCCGCCTTCGATGTCGATCCCGGTCACCTCGCAGTTCTGGATCAGCTCGACGCCGCGGCGGTCGGCCGCGCGGGCATAGCCCCAGGCGACCGCGTCGTGGCGCGCGGTGCCGCCGCGGCGGTGAAAAAGCCCGCCGTGGATCGGGAACCGCGACTGTTCGAAGTCGAGCCAGGGCAGATGCCGCCGGACCCCTTCCCGGTCGAGAAGCTCCGCGTCGTCGCCCTGGTTCACCATCGCGTTGCCGCGCCGGGCGAAGGCATCGCGCTGGCCGTCGGAATGGAAGAGGTTGATCAGCCCGCGCTGCGAATGCATCACGTTGTAGTTCAGCTCCGCCTCCAGCCCCTCCCAGAGCTTCAGCGAATGTGAATAGAATTCCTGGTTGCCGGGCAGGAAGTAGTTGGCCCGCACGATCGTGGTGTTGCGCCCGACATTGCCGCCGCCGAGGTAGCCTTTCTCCAGCACCGCGACATTGGTCAGCCCGTGGTTCTTCGCCAGATAGTAGGCGGTCGAGAGACCGTGCCCGCCGCCGCCGATGATCACCAGATCATAGGCCGGCTTCGGATCCGGGTTGCGCCAGGCCGGCTTCCAGCCCCTGTTGCCCGAAAGCCCCTCGGCGATGACCCTCAATCCTGAATACCGCATCCCGCCCCGCCTCTGGCCCCCGCCCTGCCCTGCCGCCATGAGCCGGCGACGACGGGTGCCGCCGCTCTGCCCCGCACAAGTTGACAACGCCTTGCGGGCAAAACCTAGCCCGCGCGCGACATTTTTCGTCGCACGCGGGCCGGGTTCACATGGCAATGCGCGGTGGCGGGCCTAGAGCCCCTTGGAGCGGTAGGTCTTGGCGACCCGGTCGATGGCGACGATATAGGCGGCGACGCGCAGGTCGCCGACATCGTTGCGGCCGTGCCAGACCTCGCGCATCGCGCCGTAAGCCGCGCGCATCGTGTCGTCGAGGCCCGAGCGCACCAGCGCCAGTTCGTCCGACCCGGTGAGGAATCGCTCCTTGAAGTCGGGCGCCAGTTCCCAGCCCAGCCCGCGGTCGGACGAGAGCCGCTCCAGTTCCTCGACGATCAGCCGCGAGCGCGCCTCCTCGGCGCGCCGCTGCATCCGGCCGAAGCGGATATGGCTGAGGTTCTTGACCCATTCGAAATAGCTGACCGTCACGCCCCCGGCATTGGCATACATGTCGGGGATGATCACGCAGCCCTTCTTGCGCAGCAATTCGTCGGCGCCGAAGGTGATCGGGCCGTTCGCCGCCTCGATGATCAGCGGTGCCTTGATCCGGGCGGCATTGCCCTTGTGGATCACCCCCTCCATCGCCGCCGGGATCAGGATGTCGCAGTCATGCTCCAGCACCGCGGCGCCATCCTCGACGAAGGCCGCCCCGGCATAGCCCTTGATCGAGCCGTGCTTGACGATCCACTGGCGGACATCCTCGACATTCAGGCCCTTGTCGTCGGTCAGCGCGCCGTCATGCTCGATGATCGCGACGATCTTGGCGCCGTCCTCCTCGCTGAGGAACTTCGCCGCGTGATAGCCGACATTGCCGAGCCCCTGCACGATCACCCGCTTGCCGTCGATGCCGCCGCCCAGCCCGGCCGCCGCCTTGTCCTCGGGGTAGCGGAAGAACTCGCGCAGCGCGTATTGCACGCCGCGCCCGGTCGCCTCGACCCGGCCCTGGATGCCGCCGGCATGGGGCGGCTTGCCGGTGACGCAGGCCTTGGCATTGATGTCGGTGGTGTTCATCCGGGCATATTGATCGGCCATCCAGGCCATCTCGCGCTCGCCGGTGCCCATGTCGGGGGCCGGCACGTTCTGGGCGGGGTTGATCAGGTCGCGCTTGATCAGCTCGTAGGCGAAGCGGCGGGTGATCTGTTCCAGCTCGTGCTCGTCCCACTGGCGCGGATCGATGCACAGCCCGCCCTTCGAGCCACCGAACGGGGTTTCCACCAACGCGCATTTGTAGGTCATCAGGGCGGCCAGCGCCTCGACCTCGTCCTGGTTGACGCTCATCGCATAGCGGATGCCGCCCTTGACCGGCTCCATATGTTCGGAATGGACCGAGCGGTAGCCGGTGAAGGTCTCGATCTTGCCGCGCAGGCGCACGCCGAAACGCACCGTGTAGGTCGAGTTGCAGACCCGGATCTTCTGTTCCAGTCCGGGGCTGAGATCCATCAGCGCGACCGCGCGGTTGAACATCAGATCGACGGATTCGCGAAAACTCGGTTCGCCGGTGACGGCCATGTCTTTCCTCCCTGAACCTCCCGACCGCCGGGCCGGGGGCGGCACCGGGCAACAGCACCCTGTGGCGGTGCCGCACCCTAGGCGTCATTGGTTAACAGAGCATGGGTCGAAAACAACCCACATGTTCGTGCCGCACCGGCCAGGGCGGCGCGAATCGGCGCTGCCGGCGGGCATCGCCGGCGCGCCGCCACCAGGGCAAGACCCGTCGCGACCTGGCCATCAATCGCCGCGCCGCGCCGGGCGGTGCCACATTCTCGCCACAAATCCGGCCGCAGTTTCGCCGCATCTGTCGCCGACACAGCTTGGTGGACCGGATTATTGATGCGCGGGGTGGGCGCAACCGAGGGCCGGAGGAAAGGGTGCGCGATGAAGGCGTTTGTTGAATTGATTACCAGGGTCGCCGAAGACCGGGCCGCCCGTTCGGACCGCCGCACGCCGCTGGGCCGCGCCCTTGCGCGGTTTCGCCGCGAAGAGGACGGCTCGCTCCTGATCTTCGGGCTGTTCTGCTTCGTGATGATGCTGCTGCTCGCCGGGGTCGCGCTTGACCTGATGCGGTTCGAGGAACGGCGCACCATGCTGCAAAACACCATCGACCGCGCCGCCCTTGCCGCGGCCGACCTCGAGCAGACGCTGCCGCCGAAGGAGGTGGTCAAGGACTACTTCCGCAAGGCCGGCCTGAAGCCGCCCGCCGACAGCGACATCATCGTGACACAGGGCGCCAACAACGACAGCCGCAAGGTCCAGATCTCGGTCACCGAGGAACTGCCAACCTGGTTCATGAACATGATGGGCATCGACAGCCTGACCACGCCGGCATCGGGCACCGCCGAGGAAAGTATCGGACAGCTCGAGATCTCGCTGGTGCTCGATGTCTCGGGCTCGATGAATTCCAACAACCGGCTGGTCAACCTCAAGCCCGCCGCCAAGGCCTTCGTCGACCAGATCTTCGACGCCGCCGAACCCGGCAAGGTGTCGATCTCGCTCATCACCTATTCGACCCAGGTCAGCCTCGGGCCCGACCTGATGGCCTATTTCAACACCACCGGCGAACATGCCTCGTCGGACTGCATCGAATTCACCACCGCCGACATGGCGACGACCGCGATGGACTTCGGTTTCAACCCGACCGACCGGGTCTATCAGCGCAACGGCCATTTCGATCCGTTCTATACCCAGACCCCGCCGAGCCTGCTGAACTGCCCGCATCGCAGCGAGACCAACCGCCACATCCGGGCGTTTTCCGGCGACCGCGACGCGCTGAAGGCCCATATCGACTCGCTTCAGGCTTCGGGCAACACCTCGATCGACATCGGCATGAAATGGGGCGCGGCGCTGCTTGACCCCTCGATGCAGAATGTTGTCGACGACATGATCGCCAAGGGCGACCTGCCGACCGATTTCGACCAGCGCCCCTATGCCTATGACGACTCCGAGGCGCTGAAGGTGCTGGTGCTGATGACCGATGGCGAGAACACCACCGAATACCGGCTGAAGGACGCCTATGACCACGGCCAGAGCCTGCTGTTCGGCAATACCAACTATTCGCCGACCTCGACCAGCAAGAACCAGTATTCGCTCTACAATCCGTCGACCGGCAAATACTATTCCTTTGCCAAGGGGCAGTGGCAGAACCAGCCCTACGGCGACAATTCGGGCGAGCCGGGTGCCGCGATCCCGATGACCTGGCCCGAGGTCTGGGCCAAGATGTCGGTGCGCTACTTCGCCGACGGGATCATCTATTCCGCCTATGGCTCGTCCTCGCTACGCAACACCTGGCGGACCCTGCCGATGACCTGGGTCCAGTCGACCAAGAACAGCCTGACCCAGAGCGCCTGCAATGCCGTCAAGGCCGAGGATGTGCGGGTCTATACCATCGCCTTCGAGGCGCCGACCGGCGGCAAGACCCTCTTGAAGCAATGCGCCAGCGCGCCGGCGAACTATTACGAGGCGATCGGGCCGGATGCGATCAAGGCGGCCTTCGCCGGTATCGTCAACTCGATCAACAAGCTGAGGCTGACGCACTGACATGGCCCGTTTCATGAAACCGATGCGCAGCTGGCTTGGCCGCAAGGCACGCGAGGACGACGGCACCGCGACGATCCCCTTCGTGATCTTCCTGCCGTTCTTCCTGGTGCTGGTCGTCTCCTCGCTCGAGATGGGCCTGCTGATGGTCCGCCATGTGATGCTGGAGCGCGCGCTTGACATGTCGGTGCGCGGCCTCAGGCTCGGCACCTGGTCGAACCCGACGCACCAGTCGATCAAGCGCGAGATCTGCAACAATGCCGGGCTGATCCCGGACTGCATGAACACCGTGCTGGTCGAGCTGCGCCCGGTCAGCAAGGTGACATGGGAGCCGCTTTCGACCGGGCCGACCTGCGTCGACCGCGCCGAACCGGTGCAGCCGGTGACCGAGTTCAACCCCGGCATCGGCGACGACATGATGCTGATCCGCGCCTGTTCCAAGTTCGACCCGATCTTTCCCTTGACCGGTGCCGGCTTCCATCTGCCGAAGGACAATACCGGCGCCTATGCGCTGGTCGCGGCCACGGCCTTCGTCAATGAACCCGATCTGGGGAGCTGACATGTCCATCTATTCCCGCCTGAAACTGCGCAGCCGCCGGTTCGGCACCGACACCAGCGGCTCGATGCCGACCGAAGGGGTGATGGCCTTCACCTTCCTGATCTGGTGGTACATCGCCTCGTTCCAGTTCTTCGACGCCTACCGGCAGAAGAACATCAACCTCAAGGGCGCCTATACCGTCGCCGACATGATCTCGCGCGAGACTGACATGCTCGATCACACCTACATCGACGGGCTGAACACGGTCTTCGACTATCTGACCTTCTCGAACAAGCCGACCTGGGTCCGGGTCTCCTCGGTCTACTGGGACGAGACCGAGAGCGTGAACAAGATCGCCTGGTCCTATGCCACCGGCAGCCATCAGGTGCATGACAACACCTCGATCCTGACCAAGACCAACCAGATCCCGGTGATGCCGAAGGGCGATACCGTGATCGTGGTCGAGACCTTCATGGCCTACGAGCCGATCTTCTCGATCGGGCTCGCAGCGCGCTGGTATGACACCTTCATCACCACAAGGCCGCGTTTTGCCAGCCAGGTGGTGTTCGAGGGCATGGGTTCGCCCGATGCCGACTACTTCCCCGACGTGCCGCCCGATCCGAACCCGCAGTCGTGATCCGGCCCCGGGCCGGGGTTCAGCCCTGACCCTCGGGGGCCGGGGCACTGGCCCCGGTGCCGGCGATCAGGGCGCTGATCGCCTCGGCCATCCGCCGGCCCTCGGAGCCGGAAATGACCCCGCCGACCCCCATCCGGCGCCCCAGCCGCCACCATAGCCCCGGCGCCCAGCCCCGGGGCTGCGGGCGTTTCAGCCGCAACAGGAACCCGTTCGACGGCTTGAAGGCGAAAGCGCCGCGTTCCACCCCGGCGACATCGGCGATGTGCAGCAGCACCCGCCCGGCGCTGTCGTCGATCCGGTCGGGATAAAGCACCAGCCCCGCCGCCGTCGCCCGCCAGAGCGTCGCGCCAAGCATCAGCGCCGCCGCACCAAGCAGGATCAGGCCCAGCCGCAGCGAAAGCCCCAGCGGCGCATCGCCAAAGCCGAGCCGGATCAGGATCGCCCCCAGCGCCAGAAGCACCAGGACGCCAAAGCCGCGCCGCGCCGGCGACGGGGTGATCGTGCACAGAACCTCGGCCATCTTGCGCCCTCCATCGCGACGCGACCCTGATAGCGGCCGGGCCGCGGCGGCGAAACCCATTTCGGTGCACCGCCGCACAGGCCCCCTCGGCGCCTGCCCCCTGTCGGAACCGGCCCCGCCAGCCTATATTGGCCGCAACCCACCCATCAGGAGGCCTGACCATGTCGATCCGCCCGATCCTCGAATCCCGCCCGGCCCAGCCGACCATGGAAGGTGCCGGCGTCCGACTCCACCGCGCCTTCGGCTTTCAGGACCCGACCGAGCTTGACCCCTTCCTGCTCTTCGACGATTTCCGCAACGAGCGGCCCGAGGATTACCGGCGCGGCTTTCCCTGGCACCCGCATCGCGGCATCGAGACCATCACCTATGTGCTGGCCGGCACCGTCGAGCATGGCGACAGCCTCGGCAATGCCGGGCGGCTTGGCGCCGGCGACGTGCAATGGATGACCGCCGGATCGGGGATCATGCATCAGGAGATGCCGCAGGGCAACGCGCGCGGGCAGATGCACGGCTTCCAGCTCTGGGCCAACCTGCCCTCGGGGCTGAAGATGACGCCGCCGCGCTATCAGGACGTGAAGGCCGCCGACATCCCCGAGGTGATCGACGATGACGGCACCCGCGTCAGGGTCATCACCGGCAGTTTCTGGGGCAAGTCGGGCCCGGTAGACGGCATCGCCGCCGATCCGCAATACCTTGACATCTTCGTGCCGGCCGGGCGGCGCAAGAGCTTCGCCATCGACACCTACCGGCGCGCCTTCGCCTATGTCTTCGAGGGCGCGGGAAGCTTTGCCGACGCCAGCCGCCCCGAAGGCGTGCTGCTGGAAAAGGAGGTGATGGGGCGCGAGGTCAATATCCGCGACCTCTCCGGCGACCGCACGCTGATCCGCTTCGGCTCGGGCGACGAGGTGACCGTCACCGCCGGCGACCACGGCATCCGCTTCCTCTTGATCTCGGGCGCGCCGATCGCCGAGCCGGTGGCCTGGCACGGGCCGATCGTGATGAACACCCGCGCCGAACTGCTGCAGGCAATGACCGACCTCAGGAACGGCACCTTCATCCAGCCGGCGCATTAGAGCGTGTTGCGCAAAAGTGGGAACCGGTTTTGCGCTACTCGGACATGCGAAATCAGAAGGTTAGAGTGGGTCGCGTGAATGCGAATGAACGCGATCCGCTCTGGCGGGCTGCCGAAAAAGTCACGCCTCCACCCGGTTTCACCCTTGAGATCGGAAATCCGTTCCTCGCCACGCTTTCCACAATCTCTGGCCCGGGCGACCAGCCCGGGCCGCGCCCGACCCTCCCGGCGGGAGGGCGCATGGCACCGTCGGAAATAGCACAACGCTCGGAATGGCTTGGCTGCGATAAAGCACCGCAACCCCGGCGTGGCAAGGCGCCCCCCCAGGGTCGGGCGCGTCCCTCGGCGACGGGATCGGATGGCGGGACAGGAAAGGTTTCCCCGCCAGACGCTGCCCGAGTTCTTTTTTCAGCAGCCTGTCAGGCCCCGGCCGGCCCGCGCTCCCACAGGGTCAGGACATCGGCGCCGACCGCCTCGGCCGCGGTCAGCCGCATTCGCGGCGCATCCCCCAGCGCGGCCAGCCCCAGCGCGCCCACCCCCGGGCGCGCATCACCGCCGAGCACCAGCCCGGCGGTGAAGACCGCCGCCCGGTCGACCAGCCCCGCCGCCAGCAGTGCCGCCGCCAGTTGCCCGCCGCCCTCGCACAGCACCCGCGTCAGCCCGGCCGCACCAAGTGCTGCCAGCATCGCCAGCGGGTCAATCCCCGCCGGCGTCTCGGCGACCTCGATCAGCCGCGCGCCGACCCCTGCCCAGCGCGCCCGCGCCGAGGCACCGGCCGAGGCGCCGTGGATCAGCCACAGGGGCACCTGACCGGCCGTCTGCGCCAGCTGCCCGCCTTCCGGCAGGTCGAGCCGGCGCGAGGCGACGATCCGCACCGGCTGCGGCACCGGCCCGATACCGCGCACCGTCAGCATCGGGTCATCGGCCCGCGCCGTGCCGGCACCGACCAGCACCGCATCATGGGCGGCGCGCATCGCATGGACCCGGGCCCGCGCCTGCGGCCCGGTGATCCAGCGGCTTTCGCCCGATGCGGTGGCGATCCGCCCGTCAAGGCTGGCCGCCAGCTTCAAGGTCAGCATCGGCCGGCCGCGCTCGATCCGGCTCAGGAACCCGCATTGCAGCGCCCCGGCCTCGGCCGCCATCAGCCCGTGATCGACCGCGATGCCGGCACCCCGCAGCATCGCCAGCCCGCGCCCCGAAACCCGCGGGTCGGGATCGCCAAGCGCCACCACCACGCGCGCCACGCCGGCGCCGATCAGTGCCGTCGCACAGGGCGGCGTCGCCCCGTGATGGGCGCAAGGCTCAAGGCTGACATAGGCGGTGGCGCCACGCGCATCCGCGCCGGCCTGCGCCAGCGCCCGGGCCTCGGCATGGGGCCGGCCGCCATCGCCGGTCCAGCCGCGCCCGACGATCCGCCCGCCATTCCCCCCGCCCGCCGCATCCGGCGCGACGATGACGCAGCCGACCGCCGGATTGGGCCAGACCCGGCCCAGGCCGCGTGCCCCGAGCGCCAGCGCCAGCGCCATGAAACGGCGGTCGGCTTCTGGCGTCACTCTTCCGGCGCGCCGGCCGGGCGCAGTTCCGAGACGAACTTGTCGAAATCATCCGCCGCCTGGAAGTTCTTGTAGACGCTGGCGAAGCGGACATAGGCCACGGTATCGATCCGGGCCAGGCTTTCCATCACGATCTCGCCGATGGTTTTCGAGGGGATGTCGGTCTCGCCCAGGCTTTCCAGCCGCCGGACGATTCCGCTGATCATCTGGTCGATCCGCTCGGGGTCGATCGGGCGTTTCTGCATGGCGATGCGGATCGAGCGTTCCAGCTTGCCGCGGTCGAAGTCCTCGCGCTTGCCCGAGGACTTGATCACCACCAGGTCACGCAGCTGCACCCGCTCGTAGGTGGTGAACCGCCCGCCGCAGGCCGGGCAGAAGCGCCGCCTGCGGATCGCCACATGATCCTCGGCCGGCCGCGAATCCTTCACCTGCGTATCGACATTCCCGCAAAATGGGCACCGCATTCCCGTCCCCTCGGTCCGGCTTCGTGAAAATCCACAGGCACTATAGGGACGCCGCTAACCTTTGGGTAGGGGGCAATTGCGGCCACCAGATACCGGCGATTGCCGGACAGGGGGGCAAGGGCGCATTCTTTTCCCCTCGCGCCCGGCGACCGCCGGGCAGAGGGTTCAGCGATCATCACCACAAGGAGGCCACCATGTCAGTCGCCCGCGTCACCGAAATCTCCGCCACCTCGAAGAAGGGCTTCGAGGATGCGGTCAATCGCGGCATCGCCCGCGCCACCGCCACGCTTCGCGGCGTCTCGGGCGCCTGGATCAAGGAGCAGAAGGTCATCGTCGAAGAGGGCAAGATCACCCGCTATCAGGTCAACATGATGGTCAGCTTCGTGCTCGAAGGCTGAGCCGCGCGCGATCAGGCCGCGCCCGACGCGGCCCCCGACGCCGCCCCGGCTTCGGCCCCGGCCCCGCGCGAAAAGATCACCGGGAACCAGTCATCGCGCAGGCGCTGGCCGGCGGTCATGCCATGGCCCGGGAAGGGCGGCGAGGTCCGCCCCGGACGCTCGACATAGCGCGCGTCATCGCCGATCAGGCGCAGCGAGAAGGCCCGCCGGCGGGTGGCGGCGCTGTTGCCGCGCGCGCCATGCAGGGTCATGTAGTGGAAGGCGACCGCGTCGCCCGGCTCCATCGCCCATTCGCGGATCTCCATGCCCTCGGCATCGGGGTCGGGCACCGGCCTGTAGGCCTCGCTGTCGGCATAGAAGGTTTCCTCGGACAGCCAGCGCGTCGGCAGCACCGGCCGGGCCCAAAGATGCGATCCGGCCACACAGCGCAGGGTCGCGGCACCAACCGGGTCGAGCGGCGACCAGAAGCTGACCGTCTGCGCGCCCTCGACAAAGTAATAGGGCCCGTCCTGATGCCAGGGGGTCGGCTTCGAGGTGCCCGGCTCCTTGACCAGGACGTGATCGTGGAAAAGCTGCACCCGGTCCGAGCCCATGAGATCGGCGGCGACCTCGGCCACGGCCGAGCCGCGGATCGCCGCCGCGAACTCGGGGATCCGGGTCCAGTTGCAGTAATCGTCGAAGAACCGCCCGGTCTCGCCCGGCTTGAGGTTCTCGGCGGCGTAGGGGCCGGG
>PHEC01000179.1 GCA_002841115.1 Alphaproteobacteria bacterium HGW-Alphaproteobacteria-6
CGATCGCATAGCGCCGGACCGGGGCGTTGAACGAGCCGCCGGGCTTGGAGATGTCGCGCGCCAGGCACAGATAGCGCACCCCGTCCGGGGTCTCGGCCAACTGGCGCAGGAAGCGGCCCGGCGTCTCGAAGGCCTGGTGCACGTTCCACAAGGGGCAGGCGCCGCCGAAGCGGGCGAACTGCAACCGGGTCGCCGAATGGCGCTTGGTGATGGTGCCGGCCTGATCGACGCGGACGAAGAAGAACGGGATGCCCTTCTGCCCCGGCCGCTGCAAGGTCGAGAGTCGGTGCGCGACCTGTTCGATCGAGGCGCCGAAACGGTCGGCGAGGCGTTCGAGGTCGTGGCGGGTTTCCTGCGCCGCCTCGAGAAAGGCGCGGTAGGGCATCAGTGCGGCGCCGGCGAAATAATTGGCCAGCCCGATCTTGGCGATGGCGCGCGCGGTGTCGGACTGAAACCGCGCCAGATCGAGCGTCGCCTCAAGCAGATCGTTTTGGGTTATCAGCGCGATCTGGTGCAGCATCTGGAAGCGCTGGGTCGGGCCGGGGGCTCGCGACGACAAGAGCAGCCGTGCGCCCTCAAGCAGACGGATCGGCGCGGTGTCGGAAAAGGACAACTCGATCCCGCGGGCGCGAAACAGCTGCCGGGCGATGATCTCGGGGTCGGCCCGTTGACCGTCCTGCAGGGAAAAGCGCTCGGCCGCGCGGTCGATCGCATCGAGGTAATTGTCGCAGTAGTGAAAGAAATCGCGCACCTCTTCCCAGGGCGAACCGCCTGCCAGGGGCTCGGCCCGGCCCAGCGCCTCGTCCAGCGAGGCCAGCCTTTCGTGGCTTTGCCGATAGGCACGGTGCAGGGCCAGGAAGGCGCGCGCCATGACCGGCGCATTCGAGGCGACCAGCCTGAGATCGGCCAGTGGCGGCTGGTTCTCGGCCAGGACCGGATCGGCCAGCGCCTCGTGCAGGTCGCTGACCAGGCGGGCGCCGTCGCCGGCCGCCAGTTCGGTCACGTCCAGCCCGAATTCGCCGGCCAGCCGCAAGACCACCCCCGCCGAAACCGGGCGGTGGTTGTTCTCCATCTGGTTGAGATAGGGCAGCGACACGCCAAGCTTGGCGGCGAAGGCCTTCTGGGTCAGGCCGATCCGGGTCCGGGTCTCGCGCAGCTTGGTGCCGGCGTAAAGCTTCTGTGCGGTCATCGCCTTCCCTTTGCAAAGCCATCCTAGTCTTTGCAAATCCCGCTGCCAAGCAGGTCAGAGCATGTCGCGCAAAAGTGGGAGCCGGTTTTGCGCTACTCGGACGTGCGAAATCAAAAGGTCAGAGTGGGTCGCGTGAATGCGAATGAACGCGATCCGCCCTAACAGGCTGCTGAAAAAGTCCGGCGTCTGAACGTTTCAATCCAGAATCCCGGGACATTGTTCCTCGCAACGCTCATCACAAGCACTGGCCCGGGCGACCAGCCCGGGCCGCGCCCGACCCTCCCGGCGGGAGGGCGCATGGCACCGTCGCAGATTGCTCGACGCCTGGAATGATTTGGCTGCGATAAAGCACCGCAGCCCCGGCGTGGCAAAGCGCCCACCCAGGGTCGGGCGCGTCCCTCGGTTCTGGGATCGGATGGCGGGAGAGGAACAGTTTCCCCGCCAGACACTGCCCGAAGTGTTTTTTCAGCAGCCTGCTAGAGCGCCAGCCGCCGGGTCCGCCGGATCACCATCAGGATCATCGAGACCGCCAGCGTCGCCGAGGCGAACATCAGTGCCACCAGCGGCAGGGCGCCGCCGCCGAAGCCCAGCGCCCAGCCGGCGACCGCCGACAGCCCGGCGCCGCCGCCGATCATGATCGCGCCGCCGAGGCCCGAGGCGGTGCCGGCCAGTTCGGGGCGCACCGACAGCATCCCGGCATTGGCATTGGGCAGCGCCATGCCGTTGCCCAGCCCGACCGTGGTGATCAGCCCGAAGAAGGTCACGGCGCCGCCAAGCCCGGCCAGTTCCAGCATCAGCAACAGGCCGAGGCCGGTCGCGGTGATGCAGGTTCCGCCCAGCACCATGCGGTTCATGCCGATCCGGGTCGAGAAGCGTCCCGAAACGTAGTTGCCGAAGGCATAGCCGACCGAGGGCGCGGCAAAGCAGACCCCGAGCACCGCCGGCGACAGGTGGTAGACCTCGGTGCCGACATAGGGCGCGCCGCCGAGGTAGGCAAAGAAACTGCCCGAGGAGAAGGCCGCGGCCAGGCTGTAGCCCCAGAACCGCGGCGAGGACAGCAGGTCGGGATACTGGCGCAATTGCGCGCCAAAGCCGCGCCGCCCGGGGGCGGCGGTCTCGCCGAGATCGGCCCAGACCAGCCAGAAGACCGCGATCCCGAGGCCGAGAAGCAGGGCGAAGTTGGCCTGCCAGCCGAAGGCCTCGTCCAGCACGCCGCCGATCATCGGCCCGATCATCGGCACCAGCGCCATGCCCATGGTGACATAGCCGATCATCGAGGCGGCCTCTTCGTCGGGCACCATGTCGCGCACCGCCGCCCGGCCCAGAACCATCCCGGCCGCGACCACCGCCTGGACCATGCGAAACACCAGAAAGCTGGTGGCATCGGGCGCCAGGAGCGTGCCGAGCGTCGCGACCAGGAAGATCACCATCGACCACAACAGCACCGGCCGGCGCCCGTAGCGGTCCGAGACCGGGCCGATGACGATCTGCAGGACCGCGCTCATCCCGAGATAGAGCGAGACCGAAAGCTGCATCAGCCGGTAGTCGGTCTGAAACCAGGCCGTCATGCCGGGCAGCGACGGCAGAAAGACGGTCATGGTCAGCGCCGAGAGGCCGGTGACCAGCACCAGGGTGACGATATGGGGCGGGGTCGAGCGGTCCAGAAAGCGGACCACGGGGCGCGCAGGGGGCATGGCGGGTGGGGGGGGCGATGGCGGGCCGGGCGCGCACTGCCTTCGCTGCCATTTGGGTATTTGCGCAACGAAGAAGTCGGGTGTGGTTCGCAGCTTTTCAATTTGCATCAGGACCGTCGCGAAGTATTTGCAAATTTTCGCAAAAGCACTTTGCCCTCGCCCTCGGCGCGGATAGTCTGGGTCATCTTCGACCGGAGGCGCGCCATGAAGGATATCCTTGCCCAGCTTGAGACCCGCCGCGAGGCGGCCCGCATGGGCGGCGGACAGCGCCGCATCGACGCCCAGCACGGGCGCGGCAAGCTGACCGCGCGCGAGCGGGTCGACCTGTTGCTGGACGAGGGCAGTTTCGAGGAATTCGACATGTTCGTCGCCCATCGCTGCACCGATTTCGGCATGGCGGCCGAGCGGCCCTCGGGCGACGGGGTGGTGACCGGCTGGGGCACGATCAACGGCCGCATGGTCTATGTCTTCTCCCAGGATTTCACCGTCTTCGGCGGCTCGCTCTCCGAGACCCACGCCCAGAAGATCTGCAAGATCATGGACATGGCGATGCAGAACGGGGCGCCGGTGATCGGCATCAACGATTCGGGTGGTGCCCGCATTCAGGAAGGCGTGGCGAGCCTTGCCGGCTATGCCGAGGTCTTCCAGCGCAATATCATGGCGTCGGGCGTGGTGCCGCAGATATCCCTCATCATGGGGCCCTGCGCCGGCGGCGCGGTCTATAGCCCGGCGATGACCGACTTCATCTTCATGGTCAAGGACACGTCTTACATGTTCGTCACCGGCCCCGATGTGGTCAAGACCGTGACCAACGAGGTGGTCACGGCCGAGGAACTGGGTGGCGCGGCGACCCATACCCGCAAGTCGAGCGTCGCCGACGGCGCCTTCGAGAACGATGTCGAGGCGCTCGCCGAGACCCGGCGGCTTTTCGATTTCCTGCCGCTTTCCAACCGCGACCGCGCCCCGACCCGGCCCTTCTTCGACGATGTGGCGCGGCTGGAGCCGAGCCTTGACACGCTGATCCCGGACAATCCGAACCAGCCCTACGACATGAAGGAACTGATCGCCAAGGTCGCCGACGAGGGCGATTTCTTCGAGATCCAGGCCGCCTTCGCCGCCAATATCATCACCGGATTCATCCGCATCGAGGGCCAGAGCGTCGGCGTGGTGGCCAACCAGCCGCTGGTGCTGGCCGGCTGTCTCGATATCGACAGCAGCCGCAAGGCGGCGCGGTTCGTGCGCTTCTGCGATGCCTTCGAGATTCCGATCCTGACCTTTGTCGATGTGCCGGGCTTCCTGCCCGGGACCGGGCAGGAATACGGCGGGGTGATCAAGCATGGCGCGAAGCTTCTTTTCGCCTATGGCGAGGCGACGGTGCCGAAGGTCACGGTTATTACCCGCAAGGCTTACGGCGGCGCCTATGACGTGATGGCGTCAAAGCATCTGCGGGGGGATTTCAACTATGCCTGGCCCACCGCCGAGATCGCGGTGATGGGGGCCAGGGGGGCGGTCGAGATCCTCTACCGCAGCGAGCTTTCGGACCGCGACAAGATCGCCGGGCGGACGAAGGACTATGAGGACCGCTTCGCCAACCCCTTCGTCGCCGCCGAGAAGGGCTTTGTCGACGAGGTGATCATGCCGCATTCGACCCGCCGCCGGGTGGCGCGGGCCTTTGCGTCGCTGCGCGGCAAGAGGCTGTCCAACCCGTGGAAGAAACACGACAATATCCCGCTTTAGGTCAGGGTCGGGGGGGCGGCGATGCAAGGCGATGAGGCGATCGCGGTGCCGTCGGGCCAGGCGGTTCAGCTGATCGAGGTGATCCATGCAGCACCGGGGCCCGGCGGGCTGACGGTGCGGTTCCGCTTTCTGGCACCGGGAATCGCGCGGCAGGGCGGCTCGGTCGGGCCAGAGGCGGCGCAGGCGGACATGGCGCATCTGTGCCACGTCTATGCCCTGCCGCGTCTGGCGGGGCCGGCGGTCAGCCAGATCGTCATCAGCCTGGCCGATCGTGTCGTGCCATTCGGTGCCGCCGACCCTGAAGCGACGCAGTTCTTCGAGGCGTTCCGGGTTGATGGCGACGCCTGCATCTGGGAGCCTTTCTGATGACGACACAAGATCTTGCGATCCGTTCTTCAGGTCGTGGCGGCGGTGATGCAGCCCGGCCACAACGCTGCGAATCGCGCGGTTTTCAATGGGCGGGAT
Organism: Alphaproteobacteria bacterium HGW-Alphaproteobacteria-6; assembly: GCA_002841115.1. Taxonomy (GTDB): domain Bacteria; phylum Pseudomonadota; class Alphaproteobacteria; order Rhodobacterales; family Rhodobacteraceae; genus Albidovulum. The sequence goes on from PHEC01000179.1 coordinate 5,086, forward strand.
GGCGCGCCCGGGTTACTCTGGCTGCCGGTTGCGCACCCGCAGCCGGAACCGCAAAACCAGAGCAGGCGGAAGCGGCACGTCGCAAAACCGCCCTGTCGAGCAGGAGTGATCCATGTCCTACAAAGTGCTTTCGGCCTTCGTCCTTGTCGCGGTCGTCGCGGCCTGCACATCGCGGCAGCAAGAAGTCGTCTATGTCGAGGAGCCGGTCACGACCGAACCGGTCTTCACCTCGAAATACCGCTGACCGGTCGGGGCGGGCGGCCGCCACGGCGCCGTCCGCCCCGCCGTCTGCGCTGACATTTTCGCGCGGCAAGCCGCTGATCGCGCAAGCTTTGCTGGTCGTTTGCGGTGATTTCGCCTATCCTCGGGGCGGCGCGTCCCGCGCCGTTGCCCCGCGGGGCGCCAACCGCAGCAGGAGAACAGAATGTCACATCGCGCAACCCTTGCCGGCCTCGGATTCATTCTTGTGCTTGGCGCCTGCGCGCGGCCCGAACCGGCGCCCGCGCCGATCCAGCCGCAGCCGATCTACAACAAGGTTGGCCAGGCCATCGGCTGTGAAGGTGGCGCGGCGCTGGTCACCGGCGCCGACGGCAGCGTCCGCTGCCAGGTCGGCTGAGGCCCGGTCGGCTGAGGTCCGGTCAGCCGGGGCCGGGCGCATCCTTGCCGTGACCGGCCGCAAGCCGGTCGCGGCCGCCATCTCCGGGCGGTCCGGGGGGGCGCCATGCTGAAGCATCGCGGCTTTCCCGGCCGGCTTGCCGGCACCGATTTCCAGTTCGTCATCCGCCGCGCCAGTGCGGCCGGCGCCACGCGACTGGTGGCGCGCGAACGCTACCGCGACCGCAGCCCCGCCGACCGGCGCGCCGATCTTGCCTTCATGGCCGCACTCTGGGACCATTTCGGCGAGGAACCCTTCGAGCGCGGCAACCTCGACGCCGGCCGGCTGTCGTGGCTGTTCGGGCGCGAGGTGGTTCCGGCCGGCCCGGAGTTCGATGCCGAAAGCTATGAGGCCCTGCTGCGCATCGACCTCGCGCGTGCCCGCGCCGCCTTTCCCGACATCTTCGCGACCGGGGACTAGGCGTGAACCGGCGCATCGACCTGCCGCCTTGGCGCGTTCCTGCCGATCGTTTCCGTTCCGGAAACTTTGGGTTTGCGCCATGGCTGTGGGCGCGGCATCCTGATGTCGGGGCGACACCCTTCAACACGCACCACGCCCCGATTTGTCAAGACCGTTACCCTTCCCCTTCTCTGCGGCCTGGCCCCTTCGGGGTCAGGCCTGCTTTTTGTCGGCCCGCGCTTCGGCGGAGCCGCGCCGAGGCGATCCGGTCACGGCGAATTTTCTTTTGCAAAGCCGCGCTTCGGTTACTATCTGCTGTCATAACAAACCATGCTGGAGGCAGTAGAAAATGCGGACGACCAGAATCCTTCTCGGACTGGCCCTTGTCGGGGGGCTTGCGGGCTGTCTTGAAACCGACGCCGAGCGTGGCGTCGCCGGCGCCGCCGCTGGGGCGCTCATCGCCGATGCGACCGACAACAGCGTCATCACCGGTGCCGCCATCGGCGGCCTTGCCGGGGTCTTCTGCGACGACCTCAACGTGCCGGGCTGCCAGCCGCGCTATTGACGCGGCCGGTCGTGGCCCGGCTGCGCGGGGTTCCGACGCAGCACCACAAAGGCAAACCGCCCGCAGGGACCCTGCGGGCGGTGCCGTTTCAACCGTTTCGGTCCTGCAAGCGGTCCGCTCAGAAGTTGAACTGGAACGAGGTCTGCAGGCGGGTGGCGTCGACGTCCTGGCCGTTGGCCAGTTCACGCTCGCCGTAGATCACCTCGGCGCCGATCAGCACCCTCTTGTTCGGCTTGTAGAACAGCGAGGCATGGACGATCGACAGGTTGTCGGTGGTGTTCGGCAGGAAGGTGTCCTCGACCTTGTAGTAGGAATAGGCGAGCGCGGCCGAGACCTGATTGGTGAAGTCATGGCTGACCTGCGCCGCCGCACCCCAGGATTCGATGGTGTGCAGGTTGCCGGCCGCATCGACAAAGCCGTCCTCGCCGACACCATCGATGATGTAGCGGCCGATGCCGTCGCCATAGGTGCCCGAGGCGACCAGCTTGCCGCCCTGCCAGAGGTCGGCCGAACCGGACAGGTTGATGCCCCAGCCGATTTCGTCATCGGTATCCTGCGGGGTGTTGAGCTTGCGCAGCAGGCCGGCGGCCTTCAGCCCGAAACCATCGCCCTTGTAGAGCGCGGCTATGGTGAAATCGGGCAGTTCGTCGAGGTCAGCATTGAAGCCGCCATTCCCGGTGGCCACGTTGCCCGTGGTTTCGCCGACAAGACCGGTGGGGTTTGTCGCGGTGATTGCCGCCGCATTGCGCCCCGAGAACTCGGAGTTTTCCAGCGAGGCCGAGATCGTCAGCTGGTCATTGACCGGCATGGTATAGCGCAACTGCGCCTGACGGATGAACGGCAGACCGGTTGGGCCCTGGAAGTCGAGCGTGTTCGGGTAGAACTCGATCGGCATGAAGTTGGTCCAGGTCTGGCCGGCAAGGATGCCGTTCCAGGTGCCGTAGGCATGGCGCAGGCGCGGGTTGTAGGAGTTCGACAGAACCTGGTTGCCGCCACCACCGAAGAAGTCGAATTCCAGATGGGTGTTGACCGGGCCCTGTGCGGTGTCGGTCGAGGTCTTGAAGAAGAACCGCGACTGGCGGGCAGGGGCGATGTTGGCGGTATCGCCCATGCCCTGGTCGAGGTCATAGGTGAAGTCGAGCTTGGCATAGCCGCCGAATTCGATCGTGGTGCCGACCGGAACCTTGACGCGGCCGCTTTCGGCCTGACGTGCTTCCAGCGCCTCGACCCTTGCGCGCAATTCCTCGATCGACTGCGCCTGGGCGCCGCCGGCCGCGAGAAGTGCCAGCGCCGCGGTGGCGCCCATCAGGCCGAATACCTGACCGTGTTTTCTTGTCATGAGAAGTCTCCCCTCGTTTGCGTTCATGGGGAAACCTCCCCAATGCCGCATCATCGCAGGTCGGCGGCGGTCGCGGGTGTCACCAAAGCTTCACACAGCGTCACAACCGAGAGAGGAACGCGCCGGGGGCGCGCACATTCGCGTGACCGTTTTGTGACAGCGCGGCGGTGCCCGGGGCTGATATCAGGGAATTCGGGGCGGCGCCGTTCACGCGCCCGCCACAGACGGAACCGACAGACAGGGAAAGGTCGCAGATGTTCAAAAAGCTCTTGATCGCGAATCGTGGCGAGATCGCCTGCCGGGTGATCAAGTCGGCGCGCAAGATGGGAATCGCCACGGTCGCGGTCCATTCCGACGCCGACCGCGCCGCGCTGCATGTCGCGATGGCCGACGAGGCGGTGCATATCGGCCCGGCGCCGGCGGCGCAGTCCTATATCGTCATCGACAAGGTCATGGACGCGGTCCGCCGGACCGGCGCCGAGGCGGTCCATCCCGGCTACGGATTTCTCAGTGAAAACATGCGCTTCGCCGAGGCGCTTGAGAAGGAAGGCGTGGTCTTTGTCGGCCCGCCCAGCCCGGCGATCGAGGCGATGGGCGACAAGATCACCTCGAAGAAACTGGCGATGAAGGCGGGGGTTTCGACCGTGCCGGGCCATATGGGCCTGATCGCCGATGCCGATGAGGCGGTGCGGATCAGCCGCGAGATCGGCTTTCCGGTGATGATCAAGGCATCCGCGGGGGGCGGCGGCAAGGGGATGCGAATCGCCTGGACCGACGAGGAGGCGCGCGACGGCTTTCAGTCCTCGAAGAACGAGGCGGCGGCCAGTTTCGGCGATGATCGCATCTTCATCGAGAAATTCGTGACCCAGCCGCGCCATATCGAGATCCAGGTTCTGGCCGACAGCCACGGCAACTGCGTCTACCTGCACGAGCGGGAATGTTCGATCCAGCGGCGCAACCAGAAGGTGATCGAAGAGGCGCCGAGCCCGTTTCTCGACGAGGCCACCCGCCGCGCGATGGGCGAACAGGCCTGCGCGCTGGCGAAGGCGGTCGGCTATACCTCGGCGGGCACGGTCGAATTCATCGTCGACGGCGATCGCAACTTCTACTTTCTCGAAATGAACACAAGGTTGCAGGTCGAACACCCGGTAACCGAACTGATCACCGGCGTCGATCTGGTCGAGCAGATGATCCGCGTCGCCGCCGGCGAGAAACTGCCCTTCACCCAAAGTGACCTGAAGATCAACGGCTGGGCGATGGAAAGCCGGCTTTATGCCGAGGATCCCTACCGCGGCTTTCTGCCTTCGATCGGCCGGCTGACCCGCTACCGCCCGCCGGTCGAGGCGGCCCATGCGACCGGCGTGGTGCGCAACGATACCGGCGTCTTTGAGGGCGGCGAGATCAGCATGTATTACGACCCGATGATCGCCAAGCTCTGCACCTGGGCACCGACCAGGGCCGAGGCGATCGAGGGCATGCGCGTCGCACTCGACAGCTTCGAGGTCGAGGGGATCGGCCACAACCTGCCGTTCCTTTCGGCGGTGATGGACCATCCGCGCTTCGCCTCGGGCGCCATCACCACCGCCTTCATCGCCGAGGAATACGCGGGCGGCTTTCAGGGCGTCACGCTGCCCGAAACAGCACTGCGCCGGGTCGCGGCGGCGGCGGCGGCGATGAACCGGGTGGCCGAGATACGGCGCACCCGGATCACCGGGCGGCTTGGCAATCACGAGCGCAAGGTTGGCGACGACTGGGTGGTCAGCCTTCAGGGCGCGGAATTCGCGGTGACGGTCGCGGCCGACCGCGACGGCGCCACGGTGCACTTTGCCGATGGCACCGCGCACCGCGTCGCCAGCGACTGGACCCCGGGCCAGCCGCTGGCCCGGCTTGACGTGGACGGCGCGGCACTGGTGCTGAAGGTCGGCAAGATCCCCTCGGGCTTTCGCATCCGCACCCGCGGCGCCGATCTCAAGGTCCATGTCCGCAGCCCGCGCCAGGCCGAACTTGCCCGGCTGATGCCGGAAAAGGCCGCGCCCGACACCTCGCGATACCTGCTCTGCCCGATGCCGGGCCTCGTCGTGAAGATCAGCGTCGAGGAGGGGCAGGAGGTGCAGGAAGGCCAGGCGCTGGCCACCGTCGAGGCGATGAAGATGGAAAACATCCTGCGCGCCGAAAGGAAGGGCGTGGTCAAGCGCATCGCCGCGGCGGCGGGCGCCAGCCTCAAGGTCGATGACGTGATCCTGGAGTTCGAATGAGCTATCCGCCGCCCTGCCGCTCGATCCGGATCTCTTCCTGGCGGAGCGGGAACTTGTCGATCGCGCGGACGATCTCGCGCACGCTCCACGGCAGCGGCTTGCGCAGCTTCACCGCGCCGTCCTTGTCGAGAAGCACCATGGAAAAGCCGCGCGGGCGCAGTTTCAGCCGCACCTCGGAGGGGTTGGCCGGGTCGGTGTCGGTCAGGATCACCACATCGCGCTTGATCAACTCGCCGGGATCCTCGGCGAGGTTTTGCAACTGGGTGACAAAGGCGGGATCATTCGGGCTATCGGCGAAGATGACGACCGGGCGCTTCAGCCAGAGGAAATCGACAAGCACCGCCTCGCCGGCCGGCACCGGGTCAAGCTGCGGCGCCGCCGCCTCTTGCGCGGTGCCGGCGGTGGTTGCGACGGCGAGGGTGGTGGCGAAGATCAGGGCGGTGAGGGATTTCATGGGCACTCCTTGCCATCAGATATAGGCGGAACCGGCGGAATGCCAAAGACTTATGCCGGCAGCCGCAGGCGGGCCCGGCGACAAGGAAAGGACAGGGCGATGAGCGACGAACTGGCGACATGGGCCGGGCTGGCCGGAAAAGAGCTGAAGGGGCGCCCGCTCGATGCGCTGACCTGGCAGACCCTGGAAGGGATCGCGGTCAAGCCGCTTTACACCGCGGCCGACACCGCCGGGCTGGCGCATATCGGCTCGGTCCCGGGCGAGGCGCCCTTCACCCGCGGGGTCAAGGCGACGATGTATGCCGGGCGGCCCTGGACGATCCGCCAATATGCCGGCTTTTCCACGGCCGAGGAGAGTAACGCCTTTTACCGGCGCAACCTTGCCGCCGGGCAGCAGGGCGTCTCGGTCGCCTTCGATCTGGCGACGCATCGGGGCTATGACAGCGACCATCCCCGCGTGGAGGGCGATGTCGGCAAGGCCGGCGTCGCCATCGACAGCGTCGAGGACATGAAGATCCTCTTCGACGGCATCCCGCTGGAAAAGATCTCCGTCTCGATGACGATGAACGGCGCGGTGATCCCGATTCTCGCCAGTTTCATCGTCGCCGGCGAGGAACAGGGGGTGGACCGGGCGGCGCTGTCGGGCACCATCCAGAACGACATCCTCAAGGAGTTCATGGTGCGGAATACTTACGTCTATCCGCCCGAGCCCAGCATGAGGATCGTCGCCGACATCATTGAATACACGGCAAAAGAGATGCCGAAGTTCAACTCGATCTCGATTTCCGGCTACCACATGCAGGAGGCCGGCGCCAACCTGGTGCAGGAACTGGCCTATACCCTTGCCGACGGGCGCGAATATGTCCGCACCGCGATTGCGCGGGGGATGGATGTGGACGCCTTCGCAGGACGGCTCAGCTTCTTCTTCGCCATCGGCATGAACGTCTTCATGGAGGCGGCGAAGCTGCGCGCCGCGCGGCTTTTGTGGCACCGGATCATGACCGGCTTCGGCGCGAAGAAGCCCGGTTCCCTGATGCTGCGCACCCATTGCCAGACCTCGGGCGTTTCCTTGCAGGAACAGGATCCCTACAACAACGTCGTCCGCACCGCCTATGAGGCGCTGGCGGCGGTGCTGGGCGGCACGCAGTCCTTGCACACCAACGCGCTTGACGAGGCGATCGCCCTGCCGACCGAATTCTCGGCCCGGATCGCGCGCAACACCCAACTGATCTTGCAGGAGGAAACCGGCATCACCCATGTCGTCGATCCGCTGGCCGGCAGCTACTACGTCGAAAGCCTGACCGCGGAACTGGCCGACAAGGCCTGGGCGCTGATCGAGGAGGTCGAGGCGATGGGCGGCATGACCAAGGCGGTGGCCAGCGGCATGCCGAAGCTGAGGATCGAAGAGACCGCGGCGAAGCGCCAGGCGATGATCGACCGCGGCGAGGAGGTGGTGGTGGGGGTGAACAAGTATCGCCCCGAGCGCAACGATCCGATCGAGATCCTCGACGTCGACAACATGGCGGTGCGCGCCGCGCAGGTCGCGCGGCTGGAACGGGTGCGCGGCACGCGCGACCGGGCGGCCTGCGACGCCGCCCTTGCGGCGGTCGAGCAGGCCGCTGCCTCGGGCGGCAACCTTCTGGCGGCGGCGGTGACGGCGGCGCGGGCTCGGGCAACGGTGGGAGAGATATCGATGGCGATGGAAAAGGTGTTCGGCCGGCACCGGGCCGAGGTCAGGACGCTGGCCGGGGTCTATGGTGCGGCCTATGAGGGCGACGAGGGCTTTGCCGCGATCCAGGCCGATGTCGAGGCCTTCGCCGCTGAAGAAGGCCGCCGGCCGCGGATGCTGGTGGTCAAGATGGGCCAGGACGGCCATGACCGCGGCGCCAAGGTGATCGCCACCGCCTTCGCCGACATCGGTTTCGATGTCGATGTCGGCCCCTTGTTCCAGACCCCGGAGGAGGCCGCACAGGACGCGGTCGACAACGACGTGCATGTCATCGGCATCTCGTCCCAGGCGGCCGGCCACAAGACCCTGGCGCCAAAGCTGATCGCGGCGCTGGCCGAGAAGGGCGCGGGCGATATCCTGGTGATCTGCGGCGGGGTGATCCCGCAGCAGGATTACGCGTTCCTCAAGAAGGCCGGGGTCAAGGCGATCTTCGGGCCGGGCACCAACATCCCGGCGGCGGCAAAGGATATCCTCGGGCTGATCCGGGCGGCGCGGGGGTGATCCGGGCG
>PHEC01000180.1:0-5208 GCA_002841115.1 Alphaproteobacteria bacterium HGW-Alphaproteobacteria-6
ACGGCTCCCTCAAGCACGGCGCAGCCCTCGGACAGAAAATGATCCAGCGACGCAACCGAGATGTGTGAATCTGATAGCCCGGCGGGGAGGGCGCGGCCCTCGGTGCCGGGATCGGATGGCGGGACAGGAAATGGTTCCCCGCCGGACGCTGGCCGAGTTTCTTTTTCGGCAGCCTGCTAGGGCCGGGCCGGGTCGCTGCCGCGAAGGCCCCGCAGCCAGTCGGCCAGGGCCGGCAGGTCGAGCGGCCGCGTGGTGTCGATGTCACGGCATGGGGCCAGTCCGGTCGGCGCGGCGCGGCCGGCCAGGGCGACCAGTTCGGGCACGTAATCCGCGCCGGGGTGGCCTGCGGGCCGCTGGTCCAGCCGCGCGGCATAGCGGGCGCCGACGGTTTCGGGCGGGGCATGGCACCAGACCTCGGCCAGATCGGTGACCCCGGCGCGGGCCAGGCCCTGTTCCAGCACCGCAAGCGGCTGAAAGCCGAACCAGGCATCGACGATGAAGCTGCTGCCCGCCGGCGCATCGGCGATCATCTCGAAGATCGCGGCATAGCTGGCCCGGCCGAGGGTGCGGTTGAACAGGCGATCCCCGGGCGCAAGCACGGCCAGGAACGGGGCCTTGATGGTGTCCAGCGCCAGGATCGGCCAGCCGGTCGCATCGGCCAGCGCCCGCGCGACCGAGGATTTCCCCGCGGCCGGAACCCCGTTGACCATGACCACCCGCTTGCCCGGCCGGGCGGAAAGCGCGGCAGCGGCGGCGCCGATCACGCCCGCATCATCGCCCAGCGTCGCGGCCAGAACCGGGGCGCTGTACCAGGTGCCGCGGGCGGGCACACTGGCCAGCGCGGCAAGGGCCGCGGCGCCGGCGCCGCCGCCGATCAGCACGCAATCGGGGTTGCAGGTGGCGACCAGGCTGTCGATGGCGGCGCGCAACGGGGTGGCCCAGGCGGCGATCACCGCGATTGCCTGCGTGTCGGCGCGGGCCAGCAGGTCTTCGGCGCGGGTATCGGGCGGCAGCCCCGCCTCGGCCAGATGGCTGGCGAAGGCGGTGCCGGAACTGACCGTCTCGACACAGCCGATGCGGCCGCAGACGCAAGGGCGCCCGGCCGGATCGACGCAGACATGGCCGAGTTGCCCCGCCGCACCGTGGCCGCGCAGCACCCGGCCGCCGTCAAGGATCGCCCCGCCGATCCCGGTGCCGATGGTCAGCATCACCACATTGGCCAGGCCCCTGGCGGCGCCATGGGCGGCCTCGCCCAGCAGGGCCATGGTGGCGTCGTTCTCGATGGTCACGGCAAGGCCGGTCGCGGCCTCGACCTCGGCCGCGAAATCCAGGCCCGACAGGTCGACATGGCCGCCCGACAACACCCGGCGCCCGGCGGCGTGAACCTGACCGGGCACGCCGATGCCAAGGGCGGTGACGCCGGGTGCGCGAACCTGCGCCACCAGATCCAGCACGCGGGCCAGCACCTGTTGCGGGTCGGGCGCACTGGCGGCGGCGGCGCGGGCCTCGATCGCGCCATCCGCCACCCGGGCCGCCCTCAGGCGGGTGCCACCGATGTCGATGCCGATCGCCGCTGCCATGGCGCTACCCCTTGAAGTGCCGCGCGATCACCGCCTGCACCTCGCGCAGGCGCGGCACGGCGACGGTTTCCAGCCGCTCCTTCGTCACCGCCCGGTCAAGCGAGATGCAGTCCTTCCACAAGGACCGCCCGGCGATCACCCCCGACGCGCCATTGGCCATCGCGGTTTCAACCTGCCCGAGGAAGGTCGCATGGTCGACCCCCGCCGACAGCACCGCCCAGGGCACATCCCCGCAGATCGCGGTGATGCGGGCGCAGGCGTCAGGCGTGCCGGGATAGGGGATCTTCAGCACCTTTGAGCCGGCATCGAGGCACAGCCCGGAGCCGCCCTCGATCAGCGCGGGGATCCGGGCGGCATAGGCCTCGGGCGTCTCGCCGGGCAGGGCATAGGTCAGGAACTCGACCACCAGAAGCAGGTCCTCGGCGGCGAAATCGGCGATCACCTCGCGCAGGGTCGCCATGTTGGCGGTATTGGCGGCGGGCGTGTCGGCGCGCAGGTAGATCATGATCTTGGCGCCGGTGCCGCCCAGTTCGCGCACCCGGCGCGCGGTGATGCCCGCCACCATGTTCGAGATGCGGTAGCCTTCCGGCGTCAGATCGAACCCCGAGGCATCCAGCCCGATCAGCAATCCGGTGGACCGGTGCAGCACGCCCTGATCCACCAGCCCCGGCACCGCACAGATCGGATCGACCAGAACGCAGCCGGCATGGCGCGCCAGGTGGGCGGTGATGTCCATCTTGGTCAGGCCGAGCACATCATTGCCGATCCCGGCCTGCGCTTCGGCGGTTTCAGCCAGCAGGCTGCGCATCCCGCCGCGCTGATCGCAGGCGATCACCATCATTGCGCCGTCATCGCCGCAGATCTGCGAATAGCCGCGGCGTTCGGCGGTGGTCATGGCGGGCATGGCGGTCTCTCCGGAAATTTTCGGGCGCGGCGGTCGCTTTGCCCTCTTGCCAGTTGCCTGACGAGGCATATTGCGGGATAAGCGACTGATGGTTTCTGTAACACCTTGCAGAAAGGAATTGCAACCTGTCAGTTTCCAGCGCAACGCCGGCCGCAACGGGCAGCGGCGCCGTCATCGGCGAAAGCCGGGCGATGCTGCATACCGTCGCCAAGATGCATTACGTCGGCGAGTTGAGCCAGATCCAGATTGCCCGGCAGCTGGGCCTGTCCACCGCCACCATCTCGCGGCTCTTGCAAAGGGCGCGGGCCGAGGGGATCGTGCGGATCGAGGTGCGCGAGGTCTTCGCGCCGGACGAGTTGGGGGCCGAACTGGCGCGCAAGCTGGGCCTGACGCGGGTCGAGGTGGTCGATGCCCCGGCCAGCGGCACGCTGCAGGCCCTGGCCGCACCCTTGTCGCGGATGCTGGCGGCGGCCGACCTCGGCGCCGGCAATGTGCTGATGATCGGCTGGGGGCGCACGGTTTCGGCGGTGATCGAAACCGGCCTGCCGCCGATGCCCGGGGTTCAGGTGGTGCCCTCGACCGGGGGCATGCAGCAACACGCCCGGCATTTCCAGAGCAACGAGTTTTCGCGCCGCGCCGCCGAGGCGACCGGCGGCGTGCCGCATTTCATCCACGCGCCCTATCTGCCCGACGCCGATGTGCTTGACCTGTTCCTCGCCGATTCGTCGGTGCAGGCCTCGGTCGGGCTGTGGGACCGCATCGACGCGGCGGTGGTCGGCATCGGCCAGCCGCACGGGCTGGACGGCGCGTCGGGCGAGCCCCGGACCCGGCCCGATCCGGATCTTGCCGGCTCCGTCGGTGATGTGGTGCGCCACTATTTCGACCGCGACGGACAGATCCTGCCCTGGCGCGGCGAAGGCCGCATGATCGCCGTGTCCGCCCGGCAATTGCGGGCGGCCGGGCTGGTGATCGGCGTGGCGGTCGGCGAGCAGAAGGTGCCGTCGATCCTGGGTGCGGCGCGGGCGCGACTGGTCAGCGCGCTGGTCACCGACAGCCGCACCGCCGGGTTGCTTCTGGACGCGCTTGGCGGTGCCGGCTGATCCCCGAACAGGCTCAGGAAAAAACTTGCAGCAAAAAATTGCTCTTGACGCAAGGCCATGTGCGGCGTGTTATCGACCTGCTGAAAACACCCGTGGCGGGTGACTCAGCGATCCGGGGGCGCCCTGAACGGTCAGGCTTCCGGGCATTCAGGGAGGACTGAAATGGATCGTCGCAAGTTTCTGGGCGCAGCAACCGCCGTGCCGCTGACCGCCGCCATGGCCACCACGGCCAGGGCACAGGACGGCAAATTCACCATCGCGCTGGTGCCGGGCCTGACCACGGACGCCTTCTACATCACCATGAACAAGGGCGCGCAGGCCGCCGCCGACGCGCTGGGGGTGGAACTGGTGTTCCAGGGCGCGCCCGATTTCAACCCGGTCACCCAGGTGCCGGTGCTGGATGCCGTGATCGCCCGTTCCCCGAGCGCCATCCTGATCGCGCCCACCGACACCACCCAGCTGGTCGAGCCGCTGCGCAAGGCGCATGACGCCGGCATTCCGGTCATCACCGTCGATACCTTCATCGGCTCGGGCGTCTATCAGACCGGCGCGGGCGATGCCGATTTTCCGCTGTCCTACATCGCCTCCGACAACATCCTCGGCGGCCGCATGGCGGCACGGGCGCTGGCGACGGCGATCGGCGGCGAAGGCAAGGTCTATGTCTCGAACGTCAAGCCGGGCATTTCCACCACCGACCAGCGTGAAGCCGGCTTCAAGGCCGAGATGGCCGAGAATTTCCCCGGCGTCACCGTGCTGGAAACCCAGTTCAACGACAACGACGCCAACAAGGCCGCCTCGCAGCTGCAAGGCGTGTTCGCCCGCGCCGCGGACCTGAAGGGCGTGTTCGGCGCCAACCTGTTCTCGGCGCTGGGGGCCGGCAACGGCGTGCAGCAGGCCGGGCAGAGCGGCGCGATCAGGGTCGTCGCCTTCGACGCCCCGGGCTCGATCGTCGACAACATCAAGACCGGCCTCGTCGATGTGGCCATCGCCCAGCACCCGGCCGAGATCGGCTATTTCGGCGTGGTGTCGGCCGTTGCCCATCTGACCGGAAACTCGATCCCGGTCAGCATCGGCACCGGCTTCACCGTGATGGATGCCTCCAACATCGAAGACCCCGACATCGCGAAATACATCTATTCCGAGTGACCGGGCCGCAAGGCGACCGGTCTGACCGGCGCAGACGACGACTGACGGCCCCTGTCGGGGCCGTCGGTCTGCGCGCAGACGGGCTGCCGTCCGCGCGCGCCCTTTCCCGGACAGGATTTTCCCGATGACTTCACCCCCCGCACCCCCCGGCCCCGCTACCCCCGTCCATGTCGCGCCGCCCCATGTCGCGCCGCCGGCCGACCACGCCGACAAGGCCCGCACCACGCTGCAACGGATCGCCGATCTCAGGGCCTGGCTGTTCCTGGCCTTCCTGATCCTCGGCTTCGAGGTCTGGTCGCGGCTGTCGTTCGGCGGCACCTTCCTGTTCAACCCGTTCAACATCCAGTCGATCGCGGTCTTTGCCGTGGCGCCGCTGCTTCTGGCCACCGGGCAGACCTTCGTCATCATCTCGGGCGGGATCGACCTGTCGATGGGCTTCATCATGGGGCTTGCGGCGGTGGTCGCGGCGCATGTCATC
>PHEC01000180.1:5262-8947 GCA_002841115.1 Alphaproteobacteria bacterium HGW-Alphaproteobacteria-6
GGCGGTGCTGTTCGGCGCGCTGGTGGCGGTGGCGGTGGCGGCGATACCGGGCATGGTCAACGGGCTTCTGGTCGCCTTCCTCAAGGTGCCGCCCTTCATCGGCACACTCGGCATGTTCGGCGTGGCGCGCGGCGTGGCCTTCCTGCTGGCAGGCGGCACCACGGTTCCGGTGAAGAACGCGGTCTTCGCCGGCCTCGGCAACGGCAGGTTTCACGGCGTGCCCTGGATCATCATGGTCACCGCCGTCTTCGTGCTGGTCATGCATTACCTGCTGGGCCAGACGCGGTTCGGCCAGCACAACTACGCGATCGGCGCCAACCCGCAGGCCGCGCGGCGGGTGGGCATCAACATCCGCTGGCATCTCTTGCGCCTCTATATCCTGTCGGGGATGTGCGCGGGCCTTGCCGGCGTGCTTTATGCGGCCCGCTTCAGTGCCGGGGCGGCGCAGGCGGGCGAACCCCTGCTGCTTGATTCGGTCGCCGCCGTGGTGATCGGCGGGGCCAGCCTGTTCGGCGGCTCGGGCACCATCCTCGGCACGGTTGCCGGCGCGCTGGTGATCGCGGTCATCCAGTATGGCCTGGTCTTCATCAACGTCGCCCCGTTCTGGCAGTTCATCAGCGTCGGCGTGGTCATCATCATCTCGGTCCTGATCGACCAGGCGCAGCGGCGTTTTTCGGGGGGGCGGCAAGGTGAATGATTCCGGCCCCGTTGGCGAGACCCTGCTTGAGGTGCGCCACCTGTCCAAGAACTTCGGCCCGGTGCAGGCGCTGGACGATCTGTCGATGCTGGTCCGCGCCGGCGAGGTGGTGGCCCTTGCCGGCGACAACGGCGCCGGCAAGACCACGCTGATCAAGGCGATCTCGGGCGTCTACAAGCCCTCGGGCGGCGAGATCCTGCTGAACGGCCACCCGGTCAGCTTCGCCTCGCCGCAAGAGGCGCGCGACCAGGGGATCGAGACGATCTATCAGGACCTGGCGCTGGCCGACAACCTGAGCATCGGCGCCAACATCTTCCTCGGGCGCGAACCGATGCGCCGCGCCTTCGGCATCCTGCCGGTGCTGGACCGCGCCAGGATGGCCGAGGCGGCAAGGACCACGATGGCGCTTCTGGACTTCCACGTCAGCCGCCTCGATGCGCCGGTGTCGAACTTTTCCGGCGGCCAGCGGCAGGCGGTGGCGATCGGCCGCGCGGTCTACTGGAACGCGCGGATCCTGATCATGGACGAACCGACGGCCGCCCTGGGCGTGCCCGAGCAGCGCAAGGTGATCCAGCTGATCCACCAGCTGAAGGCACAAGGACGCGGGGTGATCTTCATCAGCCACAACCTGCAGGACATCTTCGCCGCGGCCGACCGCATCGTCGTCCTGCGCCGCGGCGTGCAGGCCGGCGAGCGGAAGATTTCCGAGACCACCCATGACGAGGTGGTCAGGATGATGGTCGGCGGATAGCGCATGGCCGGCCCCTGCATCGGTTCGATCGGCGAATTGCTGGTAGAGTTCGTCTGCACCGAAAAGGATGCGCGCCACCGGCGCGCCGCACCCTACACCGGCCCGTTTCCCAGCGGCGCGCCCGGCATCTTCATCGACCAGGCGGCAAGGCTGGCGGCCGGCCTTGGCGGGCGGGCGGTGTTCGCCGGGGCGGTCGGCGATGATGCCTTCGGCAGCGTCATCCTGCGGCGGCTGGTCGGGGACGGGGTTGACCCGGCGCTGATCCGGGTGGTCAGGGGGGTGCCAACCGGCACCGCCCATGTCGGCTACAACAGCGACGGCAGCCGCGATTTCGTCTTCAACATGGCCCGGTCCGCCGCCGCCTGCCTGCCCGCGGCGGCCGAGGTCGAGGCCGGCTTCAGCGCGGCCGGGATCACCGTCCTGCACATCTCGGGCTCGATGCTGGGCGATCCGGACATGCGCGCGGCGGCGGTGGACCTGTGCCGGCGCCTGCACGCGCGCGGCGTTGCCATTTCGATAGACCCCAACATCCGGACCGAGCTTCTGGCCGACGCCGGCTATCTGGAAGCCGTCACCGCCCTGATGACGATGGCGGCCTTCATCCTGCCCTCGGATGCCGATGCCGACCTCTTGTTTCCCGGCGAGACGTTTGACGAATGGTCGGCCCGGTTGCTGGCCGGGGGCGCGCGGGCGGTGGTGCTGAAACGCGGCGATCAGGGCTGTATCGGGCGCGATGCCGCCGGCGCGCTGGCCCTGCCGGCCCATGCCGTGACACGGGTCGATCCGACCGGCGCGGGCGATTGCTTCTGCGCCACATTCGTCACCCTCACGGCGGCCGGGCAGCCCATGGCGCTGGCGCTGGCACGGGCCAATGCCGCCGGGGCGCTGGCGGTCGGCAAGCTGGGCCCGATGGAGGGCAATTCGACGCTGGCCGAGATCGACGCGCAATGGGCAGCACCATGATCGGCGAGATCATCGCCCGCAACCGGGCCGGCCACGGCGGCGGCCTGCCCGGCTGGTGCACCGCCCACCCCGAGACCCTGGCCGCGATCCTGCACGGCTACCAGGGCGACCGCGCCCCGATCCTGATCGAGGCGACCTGCAACCAGGTCAACCCGTCGGGCGGCTACACCGGCCTGACCCCGGCCGGTTTCGTCGCCTTGGTCCACGGCATCGCCCGGACCGAGGGCGTCGACCCCGCCCGGCTGATCCTCGGCGGCGATCACCTTGGCCCCAATCCGTGGAAGTCCGAACCGGCCGCGCAGGCGATGGCCAGGGCGCGCGAGATGGTGGCGGCCTATGCCGCCGCCGGCTTCACCAAGATCCACCTCGACGCCTCGATGGCCTGCGGCGGCGAGGCGCTGAGCGAGGCCGAGATGGCCGCCCGTGCCGCCGACCTCTGCGCCGCGGCCGAGGCCACGCGCCCCGGCGTGCTGCACTATGTGATCGGCACCGAGGTGCCGGTGCCGGGCGGCGAGACCGTGCACCGCGATCAGCTTGCCGTCACCGCGCCGGCGGCGGCGCGGCGCACCCATGCCCTGCACCGCGCGGCCTTCGCGGCGCGCGGGCTGGACGCGGCCTTTGCCCGCGTCATCGGTGTTGTGGTGCAACCCGGCGTCGACTTCGGCAATGCCCAGGTCATGGCCTATGACCGCGCCCGTGCCGCCGCCCTGGCCGCCGCCGCGCCGGGGCTGGACGGCCCGCTCTTCGAGGCGCATTCCACCGACTACCAGTCCGAGGCCGCCCTGAGCGCGCTGGTGCAGGACCACTTCGCCATCCTCAAGGTCGGTCCGGAACTGACCTTTGCCTTCCGTCAGGCCGTGCTGGCGCTGGAGCGGCTGGAAAGCCTGATGGCGCTGCCGCCCTCGGGCGTGACCCGCGCCCTTCTGGCCGCCATGCGGGCGCGCCCCGCCGACTGGCGCGCCTATGTGCCGCCGGGGCCGGAGGAGGAGCGGATGATGCTGTTCGGCCTGTCGGACCGGGTGCGCTATTACTGGCCCGATCCGGGGGTGCAGGCGGCGCTGGCCCGGCTGCTGGCGGCCCTGAACGGCGCCGACCCGCCGCCCGGCCTGCTGGCGCAGGTGGGCGGCGGCCCGGTCGACGCCGACGCCACCCCCGGCGGGCTGATCCGCCGGATGGTCGGCGCGGTGGTCCGCAGATACCGCACCGCGACGGGCGCCTGAGCACCCCGCCGGGGCCCCCGGGATGGCGGCGCTGATGCCGGCGCGCGGATGGCG
>PHEC01000181.1 GCA_002841115.1 Alphaproteobacteria bacterium HGW-Alphaproteobacteria-6
TTCAGGGCATCTGCGGCGGCTGAGGCGCGCGGCACCCCGGCCCGCGCGGCGCGGCCAGGGAACCGGGCGGCACAATTGCAAACGGGCGGGGCAATTGCCCCGCCCGTTCATCGAAAATCTGGCGTCGCGCCTCAGGCGAGGGCGAGGTTGGTCGCCGATTCGCGGCCGTCGCGGCCCGCTTCGATGTCGAAGGTGACCTTCTGGCCGTCCTTCAGATCGCGGATGCCGGCACGCTCGAGCGCCGAGATATGGACGAACACGTCCTTCTTGCCGCCATCGGGGGCGATGAAGCCGAAGCCTTTGGTGGCGTTGAACCATTTCACGGAGCCGGTGGCCATCGTGATGTCTCCTTGCAGTGGTGCCGCCCGCGAAAGTGCAGCGGCCTGGCGCTGTCAGTGCAAAATCGATGGACTGAGGCCGAGTGACGGAGACAGTGGTCGATAGAGATAACGTCGCGCGCCTCTCATGAGCCATTTTGTCGCATTTGGCAAGAGCCATCGATAGCGATCGATCGATCGGCGGGGCGCCGTTCAGGCCCGCGAATACATGCCCTCGTAGATCGGGCTGAGGGTTTCGGCGTCGAAGAGCGACGAGACCGAGGTGCCGTTCCAGATGTTCATGATCGCCTGCGCGAACATCGGCGCGGTCGGCACGATGCGGATGTTCGCGGCGGATCTGACCGCCTCCGAAGGTTCGATCGAATCGGTGATGACCAGGCTTTTCATCGCCGATCCGGTGATCCGTTCCACCGCCGGGCCGGACAGCACGCCATGGGTGATGTAGGAATGGACCTCGCTCGCGCCGCCCTCGATCAGCACCTCGGCCGCCTTGCACAGCGTGCCGGCGGTGTCGCAGATGTCGTCGACGATGATGCAGGTCTGGCCCGAGACATCGCCGATCACCGTCATTTCGGCGACTTCGCCGGCCTTGACCCGGCGCTTGTCGACGATGGCAAGGCCGCAGCCGATCCGCTGGGCCAGTTCGCGCGCCCGCGCCACGCCGCCGACATCGGGAGAGACCACGGTGATCCGGTCGAGTCGTCCCTTGAAGTGGTGCTCGATATCCAGCGCGAAGATCGGCGAGGCATAGAGGTTGTCGACCGGAATGTCGAAGAACCCCTGGATCTGGGCGGCGTGCAGATCCATCGTCAGCACCCGATCGACGCCGGCCTCGGTGATCAGGTTGGCGACCAGCTTGGCGCTGATCGGGGTGCGCGCCTTGGCCCGGCGGTCCTGGCGGGCATAGCCGAAATAGGGGATCACCGCGGTGATGCGGTCGGCACTGGACCGGCGCAGCGCGTCGGTCATGATCAGAAGTTCCATCAGGTTGTCGTTGGCCGGGTTCGAGGTCGGCTGGATGATGTACATGTCCTCGCCGCGGACGTTCTCGAAGACCTCGACGAAGATCTCCTGATCGTTGAACCGCTCGACCCGGGCCTCGACCAGCCCGACGCTCATGCCCCGGTGCAGCGACATCCGCCGCGCGATCGCCCGCGCCAGGCTGCGGTTGGCATTGCCGGAGATCAGCTTCGGTTCGGTCATGGCGGCCATCGGCGGCGTCCTTCGGCAAGGGCCCGCGTCAGGCGGGCGAGATGACGGATTCGTGACGTTGCACACCGCTTATCACCCGGCTAGCGTGGCCGCAAACCGAAGCGGACAGAACCATCAGGGGGAAGGCCAATGGCCCATATCGACTACTTTTTCGCGACCCTGTCGCCCTTTTCCTACCTTGCCGGCACCCGGCTGGAAGAGATCGCCGCCCGGCACGGCGCCACCATCGCCTACAAGCCCCTGGACATCATGGCGCTTTTCGCCCGAACCGGCGGCGTGGCGCCGAAGGACCGCCATGAAAGCCGCAAGGCCTACCGGTTGCAGGAACTGCGCCGTCAGGCGGCCGATGTCGGGCTGCCGCTGAACCTGGCGCCGCGCCACTGGCCGACCAATCCCGCACCCTCGTCCTATGCGGTGATCGCGGCGCAGGTGGCGAAGGCAAAGGGCGCTGGCGGCGATCTCGGCGGGCTGGCGCATGGCTTTTTGCGCGCCTGCTGGGCCGAGGACCGCGACATCGCCGATGACGCGGTGGTGCGCGCGATCCTTGCCGACCACGGCTTTGATCCGGCCCTTGCCGACAGCGGCATGCTGGTCGGCGCGGAAACCTATGCCGCCAACCTTGAAGAGGCGGTGGAGCGCGGCGCCTTCGGTGCGCCCTTCTACATCACCGACGATGACGAACGGTTCTGGGGCCAGGACCGGCTTGCCGGGCTTGATCGCCACCTCGCCGGCGCGCGCTGAACCTCCGTCCGCGCCCGCAAGGCAGATTTCCCGCCCGCCTGCCGATTGGGGCTTTGAAAGGGGGGGCCGAGAGAATAAATGAAAGGGACTGACAGAACGGGCGCCACGCGGGCGCCCGAAGGGAGAGAATGATGTTGAACAATATCGGCATCCCGGGCCTTCTGCTGATCGCGGTCGTGGTCCTGGTGCTTTTCGGCCGCGGCAAGGTCTCGGCGCTGATGGGCGAGGTCGGCAAGGGCATCACCGCCTTCAAGCGCGGCGTCAAGGACGGCAGCGAGGAAATCGAGAAATCCTCGGCCGATGCGGCGCGCGACGTGACCCCGCCGACCGAGAAGGACAAGGTCTGATCCTGTCATTCCGTTGAGCCGGGGCAAGAAGAACCATGTTTGACATCGGCTGGAGCGAGCTTCTGCTGGTCGGCATCGTCGCGCTGATCGTTGTCGGCCCGCGCGATCTGCCGGGGATGTTCCGCACGCTCGGCCGGTTCACCGCCAAGGCCCGCAGCATGGGGCGCGAGTTCCAGCGGGCGATGGATGACGCAGCGCGCGAATCCGGTGCCAAGGATGTCGCCAGCGACCTGAAGGCGATGACCTCGAAGAAGAACCTCGGGCTGGATGCGCTGGACCAGGCCGCCGAGAAATTCGAAAGCTGGAAGCCGAGCCTGAAGCCGGCGGCGGCGAAACCTGCTGCCGCCGCGCAAGGCGGGGCAAAATCGGGCACCGCCGCGCAAGGCGGGGCAAAAACCGGCACCGCCGCGCAAGGCGGGGCAAAAACCGGCACCGCCGCGCAAGGCGGGGCAAAGCCTGCGACCGCCGCCGCAGCGGAACCCGCCGGCGCGGCCGCGAAAGGGCCGGCAACCCGGGCGCTGGCGGAAAAGCGCGCGGCCGAGGCGGCGGCGCGCAAGGCCGCCCCCAAGGCACCCGCCGGAACTGCCGCCAAGGCCCCCGCCAAGACCGCCGTCCAGACCAAAGCCAAGACCAGGACCGCCACAGCCGCCGCGGACAAGCCGGCCGCCAGGGCCGCCACGCGGCCGCGCGCCAAGAAGAGTGACGCATGAGCAGCGAAGAAATCGACGACAGCACCGCCCCCCTCGTCGAACATCTGATCGAGCTGCGCACCCGGCTGATCCGCTCGCTTCTGGCCTTCATCGTCGCGATGGTGGCCTGTTACGGCGTCGCCGCGCCGATCTTCGATTTTCTGACCCGGCCGATCTGCCATGCGCTGGCCAATCTCGGCCAGGATTGCAGCCTGTCGATGATCAAGCTGCAAGAGGGCTTCTTCGTCGCCATCCGCATCTCGTTTCTCGGCGGCTTCATGCTGGCCTTTCCCTATATCGGCCTGCAGCTCTGGCGCTTTGTCGCGCCCGGCCTCTACAAGACCGAAAAATCGGCTTTCCTGCCGTTTCTCGTCGCCTCGCCGGGGATGTTCCTGCTGGGGGCGGCCTTTGCCTATTACGCGATCCTGCCGCTGGCCTTCGATTTCTTCCTTGGCTTTCAGCAGCAGGGCGCCGGCGGGACCGGTGCTGCCGACAAGGCCGGTGTCGCCTTCCTCGGCTCGATCGAGGAATACCTGTCGCTGACGATCAAGTTCATCCTGGCCTTCGGGCTGTGCTTCCAGTTGCCGGTGCTTCTGACGCTGATGGGCAAGGCCGGGCTGGTATCGCGCGCCGGGCTGGCCGGGGTGCGCAAATATGCCGTGGTCGCCATCCTGATGCTGGCCGCCGTCGCGACGCCGCCGGACGTGATCAGCCAGGTGATCCTGTTCGTCGTGGTCTACGGGCTTTACGAGGTTTCGATCCTGCTGGTCGGCCGGGTCGAGAAGCAGCGCGAGGCGAAGCTGCGCGCCGAGGGCCTGTGGTTCGAGGACGAGGACGAGGACGAGGATGGAGCCGGGGCCGAAGCCGGGGCGGCGCCCGACGCTACCCCTGCCACGCCGCCGGCGAAGGCCCCGGAGGCATGAGCGAGGCGGCGCTGACCCGCATCGCCGAGGCGCTGGAGCGGCTTGCCCCGGCCCCGGCCCCGCCGCCCGACTTCGCCGCCGCGACCGCCTTCGTCTGGCACCCCGATCCCGACCGGCTGACCCCGGTCGGGGCGGTGGCGCGGATCGAGCTTGGCCTTCTGGTCGGCATCGACCGGGCGCGCGACACGCTTCTCGACAATTCCCGCCGCTTTGCCCGTGGCCTGCCGGCCAACAACGCGCTGCTTTGGGGGGCGCGCGGCATGGGCAAGTCGAGCCTGGTCAAGGCGATCCACGGCCAGCTGCTGGCCGAGGGCCTGGCGCCGGTCCTCGTCGAGCTGAGCCGCGAGGATCTGCCCTCGATCGGCCGGCTTCTGGGGCTGATGCGCGCGGCCCCCGCGCAGCGCTTCATCCTCTTTTGCGACGATCTGTCGTTTTCCCATGACGATCAGCATTACAAGGCACTGAAGGCGGTTCTGGACGGCGGGATCGAGGGGCGCCCGGCCAATGTCGTCTTCTACGCCACCTCGAACCGGCGCCACCTGATGCCGCGCGAGATGATCGAGAATGAACGCTCAAGCGCCATCAGCCCGTCCGAGGCGACCGAGGAGAAGGTCTCGCTGTCCGACCGCTTCGGGCTCTGGCTTGGCTTTCACCCCTGCTCGCAGGACGACTACCTGGCGATGGTCGCGGGCTATTGCGCGGCGCAGGGGCTGGCGGTTGACGCCGCGACCCTGCGCGCCGAGGCGATCGAATGGCAGGCGACCCGCGGCGCGCGGTCGGGCCGCGTCGCCTGGCAGTTCTTCACCGATCTGGCCGGTCGCCACGGCCTGCGGCTTTAGCCGGCTGCCGAAAAAGCCGTCGCGCCCACCCGTTTTCAACCCTGAGATCGGAAACCTGTTCCGCGCCACTCCCCCACAAGCTCTCGCCCGGGCGACCAGCC
>PHEC01000182.1 GCA_002841115.1 Alphaproteobacteria bacterium HGW-Alphaproteobacteria-6
CAGGTGTCTGCAGTAAGCGACCGCGGCACTGAGCGGGTTGGGCGCATGCTGCTGTGCCATCACCTCCTTGATGCGCTCCTTCGCCAGCTCAGTACGCTCCTGGTAGCGGGCTTCACCAAATAGTCGAATCAGATCCGTTCGACGCTGCACCAAGTCGGCGGTCAGGGTAACGGCGCGTTCGAGGTTCATCAGGCACCGTCCTTGACCGTACCGGACAGGGTTTTCCTCTCGGGCATGTCGATCATTACGTCGACACCCCGGACAGAGCCGGTGGCGTTCTCACCAGAGGACTGTTGCGGACTCAGGATGCGGATCTTGGACTTGTCGACCTCGTGCTTCACGAACTCCACCTTCACCGCATAGGCGCGGCCGACGGCCAACTTCTTCATCTCTTCGGAGAGTTGCGCGGTGGCCACCCGCCCCCGCAAACGAACGCGCTCAGCTTCGCGGGCCTGCGGTGCCAGTTCGGCGACCTTCTGCCGGCTCAGGCCGCAGGCGCGCAGGGCCGCCTCGTCCGCCGCCGCCACCGCCGTCTCGCCGCAAAGACCGGCCCCTGCCAGCCGTGCCGCCAGCGCCCGCGCCGAGGCGACCGAGACCTGCTGGCCGAGGATCACGTCGAGGAGGGCGGCGAAGCCGTCGTCACGCCGGCGCAGCGGCAGGGGGCCGACCGCGCCGAGGATGCCGGCCATCACCGGGTCGCGGGCGGCAAGCCAGGCCGCGCCCTCGGCCAGGCAGTCGGGCGAGGTGATGATCCGCCCCGGCCCGCCCGCCAGCCCGCCCGCCGGCTCCTCGCTGCTGCCCATCAAACCCGGCCCTCAGACGCAAAGATCGCCCGGCGGATTGTCGAGAAGCCGCGCCAGACTGTCCAGCGCCGCGACAAAGCGCGCCTCGTCGATGCCGGCGGCCAGCGCGATGCGGACCGCGTTCGGGGCGTGGCCGTCGACCAGCGCATATTCGTCGGCCGAGCGGATCAGCACACCGGCCTCGGCGGCGCGGCGCGCATAGGTCGAGGCGCGCCAACCCTGCGGCAGGCGCAGCCAGACGAAGCTCAGCCCCTCCTGCCAGGCCAGATCGCGCCCGGCGAAGGCGCTGACCGCCAGCGCCAGCCGGCGGGCAAAGACCGCCTGCACCCGCTCGCGCAGCCGCGCCGCCTCGCCCGACTGCATCAGGCCGAGGATGATGTCGGTGACCGGCCGGGCGATGCCGAACTGGTTGTGCTGGGCGGTCAGCCGGCCGGCCTCGCCGCGTCCGGTGGGGCAGACGACAGTGCCGAAGCGCAGGCCCGCCGCGATCGATTTCGACAGGCTGGTGACATGCCAGGTCCGCTCCGGCGCCAGCGCGCGCAGGGCCTGGGTCCGCCCGTCGCGCACCGAATAGCAGTCATCCTCGATGATCTGCAGGTCATGGGCGCGCGCCACCGCGACGATTTCCGCGCGCCGTTCGGGCGTCATCCGCACCGTGGTCGGGTTCTGCGCCTCGGTGGTGATGCAGACGATGCGGCCGCCGTGGCGCCGGCAGGCGGCGTCCAGCGCATCGGCGCGCATCCCCTGGTCGTCGATCGCCACCGCCACCACCTCGGCCCGGTTCAGCCGCGCGGCATGGCGAAAGCCCGGATAGGCCAGTTCCTCGGCGAAGATCTGCGGCCGGTCGCCCCAGAGGCAGCATTGCAGGATGATGGTCAGGCCGTTCTGGCCGCCGTTGGTCAGCACGATGTCATCGGCATCGACCGGGCCGATCCGGCAATCGTCAAGCCAGCCGACCAGCGCCTCGCGCAGCGGCCGGTCGCGGCGCAGATAGGGATAGTCGAGGAAATCCGGCCCGATCCTTGTGGCGATCGCGGTCATCACCGCGCCGATCGCCGCGCCCTGGCCGACATCGGGCAGTTGCGGGCTGCGCAGGTCGACCGCGACCGCGCCCGCCACCCCGGCCTCGGGCGGCTCGGACATCAGGGGCTGGGTCGGGCCGCGGCGCGGATTGGCGGTGGCGACGAAGGTGCCGCGCCCGACCGCAGTCTGCAACAGCCCCTCCTGGGTGGCGATCTGATAGGCCCGCGCCACGGTGCCGGGGGTGATGCCGATCCGCCAGGCCAGATCGCGCACCGGTGGCAGCCGGGTGCCCTCGGGCAAGTCACCGGCCCGCACCGCCTCGCGCAGGCAATGGCCGAGGGCGAGGTATTTCGGCCCGGCAAAGCCGGCAAGGTCGGGAAGCCAGGTCGGGGAGGTCATCGCGCACCCAGGGTCATCGCGTATCCTTATTGTATCCGTGACAATGTTTCCGTGGCGCCATGGCATCGGATATTGTAAGCATACACTTACCGAAGCATCCGCTTTGTATCAATACGAAATCAGGTGCACCATGAAGATCGCCGCCGGAACCGCCCCGACCTCGCTGCCGCGCAACGCCACGCCGCTGACCGGCGCCGCCGGGCTTGCGGTGCTGCGACGGCTGGTGGTTCGGTGGATGGCGCGGCGCCGCGACCGGCAGGCGCTGGCGCGTCTCGACAGCCATCTTCTGCGCGATATCGGCCTTGATGCCGGGCGCGCCGCCGACGAGGCCGCGCGGCCGTTCTGGAAACCCTGAGACGGATTCGCCATCGGCCCCCATCATCCCCTTCCGGGGGTCGCCATCTCGGCCGGGTCCTGCCCGGCCGTTTTTTCGCGCAAGCAGCACCGCAAACCGCCCGGACCACGATCCGGGCGGCAGATGGCAAAGTGGCCGGGCCTTCAGCCGGCGACCGCCTCGATCGCGATCGAGCGCCTTTTCAGTTCACTGTAAAGCGCCGGCAGGACGCGGGCCTGATCGACCGCGTATCGCAACGCATCGCTCAGCACCCCCTCGCCGGGCGAGGAGCGCACCCGCCAGACCATCCGGCGCCGCGCGCCATCGTCATAGACGATCTCGACCGCGCCGTCGGCGCCGGTGCGATAGCCAAGGAAATCGAAGCCCCCGCAGGAGCTGTGGAAAGATGACCGGTTCGGCATTTTGATGCTCGTTTCTGCTGCCTCTGCCTTCAGGATATGCCAAGCTGACGCTGCGTCAGTCAATCAACGCCGGGACAATTGCGCGTGACCGAGTCCGCGCCGCCACACCCGCGCCACACCCCCTGCCCGCGCCGCCCCCGCCTCACATCGGCGTGAGCGCGGCAAAATGTTCCCTCGCCATCGCGCGACTTGACCTCTATCAAGGGACGATCCAGAGACTTCGGCTATGGCTGATCCCGCGACGTGAAGCGAGAGGGACGCGAAATGGACTACGATCAGGCACTCGGCACCGCCATTGCCAGGCTGCATGACGAGGGGCGTTATCGCACCTTCATCGATATCGAGCGGACCAATGGCGCCTTCCCCCGCGCGCTCTGGCGGCGCGAGGACGGCACCAGCCGCGAGATCACCGTCTGGTGCGGCAACGACTATCTCGGCATGGGCCAGCACCCGGCGGTGCTTGAGGCGATGCATGCCGCCCTTGACGCCTCGGGCGCGGGGTCGGGCGGCACCCGCAACATCTCGGGCACCACGGTCTGGCACCGCCGGCTGGAAGCCGAGATCGCCGACCTGCACGGCAAGGAGGCGGCGCTGGTCTTCACCTCGGCCTATATCGCCAATGACGCGACGCTCTCGACGCTGCGCACGCTGTTTCCCGGCCTGATCATCTATTCGGACGAATTGAACCATGCCTCGATGATCGAGGGGATCCGCCGCGGCACCGGCGCCAAGCGGATCTTCCGCCACAACGATCTGGCGCATCTGCGCGAATTGCTGGCCGCCGACGATCCGGCGGCGCCGAAGCTGATCGCCTTCGAATCGGTCTATTCGATGGACGGCGATTTCGGCCCGGTGGCGGCGGTCTGCGACCTTGCCGACGAATTCGGCGCGCTGACCTACCTCGACGAGGTCCATGCCGTCGGCATGTATGGCCCGCGCGGCGCCGGCATCGCCGAGCGCGACGGGGTGATGGACCGGATAGACATCATCAACGGCACCCTCGGCAAGGCCTTCGGCGTCCATGGCGGCTATATCGCCGCCTCGGCGCGGATGGTCGATGCGGTGCGCTCCTATGCGCCGGGCTTCATCTTCACCACCTCGCTGCCGCCGGCGGTGGCGGCCGGGGCCGCGGCCTCGGTGGCGTTCCTCAAGACCGCCGAGGGCCAGAAGCTGCGCGATGCGCAACAGCGCCACGCCCGGATCCTGAAGATGCGGCTGAAAGGCCTCGGCCTGCCGATCATCGACCAGGGCAGCCATATCGTGCCGGTTCATGTCGGCGATCCGGTGCATTGCAAGCTTCTGTCGGACATGCTGCTTGACCGCTTCGGCATCTATGTCCAGCCGATCAACTTCCCGACCGTGCCGCGCGGCACCGAGCGGCTGCGC
This sequence comes from Alphaproteobacteria bacterium HGW-Alphaproteobacteria-6, assembly GCA_002841115.1. Lineage (GTDB taxonomy): Bacteria > Pseudomonadota > Alphaproteobacteria > Rhodobacterales > Rhodobacteraceae > Albidovulum. The sequence continues at coordinate 4,368 of PHEC01000182.1, forward strand.
TTCACCCCCTCGCCGGTGCATGGGCCGGGCGATATCGAGGCGCTGGTGCAGGCGATGGATGCACTCTGGTCGCATTGCGCGCTGAATCGCGCCGAGGCCTCGGCCTGAGGTCATCACCGGTCGCATTCGGCCTTGCTCTGTGATAGAAGCGGGTCCAATAGGACGGCGCGCAGCACGGCGAATCGCCGGCCGCAGGGGACACGCGAGAACGGGGCAGCGGGCATGATCGGGCGGAGGGGTTCTCCTTCGACGGAAGTGGCGGACAAACCCCGCGGGTTTGACGACTACGACCTGCGGCTTGGCGACATCCTGCGCGGCGAGCGTGCGACCATGTCCAGATCGCTTCTGGACGTGCAGCGCGAGTTGAAGATCAAGGCCAGCTACATCGCCGCGATCGAGAATGCCGATGCCTCGGCCTTCGAGACGCCGGGCTTTGTCGCCGGCTATGTCCGCTCTTACGCGCGCTATCTCGGGCTTGATCCGGAATGGGCCTTCGGGCGCTTTTGCGACGAGGCCGGCTTTGCCGTGTCGCATGGCATGTCCTCGGCCGCCTCGGGGCCGCGCACCGGCACGGCGCGGCGCAAGCCCGACCATGCCGAGCCGCTGGCCAATCCCAACGCCAGTTTCGTGCCGCGCGGCGAGGCATTCATGGCCCGGGTCGAGCCCGGCGCCATCGGATCGGTGCTGGTGCTGATGACGCTGATCGCCGGGGTCGGCTTCGGTGGCTGGACCGTGCTGCGCGAAGTCCAGAAGGTGCAGTTGTCGCCGGTCGATCAGGCGCCCGGCGTGATCGCCGAG